>JAYVNR010000303.1:0-25332 GCA_043758305.1 Pedobacter sp.
TGAGGTTTTTTGCGGGCATCAATAATCAAAGGGCCCTTGCAGCCCCAGTGTTTATGTTCGGTAAAGCTATTGATGCCATAAATATCGTGCGATGGATTGCTGCGTGTAAAGGTTACCCATACCAGGTTATTGATATTTGCGGCAGCAAAATCGGCATCATCACATAATACAAATAAGGGCAGCCCTTCCAAATTGGCAGATTTTAAATTTTCATTTAAAGTGCTAACCAAATGATCTGTTTCTGCCCCGCTTGTATATAATGGAGCTTGTATGCATAGCACCCCGGGCATGGCAATTTTAAATGCGGCAAAATTAGAGGGCAGTGTAAAAGCATCAGGCACACTGGCTAACAACTCCCATTTTTTCTCTCCGGCAGCCGCCAACACCACTTTTGATCCCTGGTTAAGCCCGCCGCCGCTGTAATCCAAAGTATCGATAGTGGTGTTAGTGTGAAAGTGCAGGTCTCGGCTTAGGTCGATCCGCTCCAGCATATGCATCAAAAATTCAGCAATGTTATGGGTATGCAGGGTGGGATTGTCTTCTTTAGCTGCAATGAACAGGTATTTTGCCAGGCTCAATTGGTTTTTGCCTAAAATATGGTTAGCAATTGTCAATATTTCCTGTGGCCTGCGCTCGTTGAGGTAAGGAGTATATCTTTCGCTTCCAATAGCAAACAACAGGGGATGAACACCTGCCGCATCAACCGCGTTAACTTCATGTAAGCCGGGTATTTCATCCTGTATGGCAGAGCCCGTAATTTCGTGTATCAGCGCACCAAAACTGGTATCTTCCTGCGGGGGGCGACCAACAACTGTAAACGACCAGATGGGATTTTTACGATGATACACATTATGCACCTTCATAACCGGAAAAGGATGCTTAAGGCTGTAATATCCTAAATGGTCGCCAAATGGTCCTTCTGGCTTATTTTCTTCAGGATAAACAGTTCCCGTTATCACGAAATCAGCATCCGCAGAAATGCAAAAACCGGCCTTATCATAAAAATACCGGAAACGGCGGTTGCCCAGTGCACCTGCAAATGTCATTTCAGACAAGCCTTCGGGCAAAGGCATAACAGCTGCCAAGGGATGCGATGGCGGCCCGCCCACAAAAATGCTCACCTTAAGCGGCTGTCCTTTCGCATTGGCTTTTGCCTGATGTATGCCAATGCCGCGGTGAAGCTGGTAATGCAAGCCTGCTTCCTTATCGGGGATATACTCATTGCCAGCAAGCTGTATGCGGTACATGCCCAGGTTTGCATTCATAATGCCCGGCTTATCCATATCTTCTGTGTAAACCTGCGGCATAGTAACAAAGGGGCCACCATCCATAGGCCAGTTTACAATCTGGGGCAAATCGCTTAAAGCACACCTGCCAAAATTTACTGGCGCATGGCTACTGGTTTTCATTGGCAAAGCCGATATAGCCGTTAGCGCAACATTCGCATATTTAAAGGGGCTTTTGATGGCTTTGACAGGATCGGACTTTAAATCAACGAGTATTTTAAGTTTCTCAAGCGTATCCCGGAACATAAATTTAGAACGTTCCAGTGTTCCAAACAAGTTTGAAACAGCAGGAAATTTGCTGCCTTTAATATTCTCGAATAAAAGAGCCGGACCCTGATTTTCATACACCCTTAAATGTATAGCCGCCATTTGGAGGTATGGGTCAACTTCTTCTTTTATGCGCAAAAGATGGCCATGCTTTTCGAGATCGCTGATGCAATCAGCTAAATTTTTATATCCCATTCAGAAGCCAAATATACGCAAACACGCAGGCAGTAACTGGATAAAACCAAGCAGTCTAACTTAAAAAAATCTATTTATTGACTTCTATTATACAAAAAATTGGCATCCAGCGTTTGTTCAATAAAGGGAATAAATTTCATTTCAGGTTTACTATAATTGCAGCCTTAATAAACGCTATGCAAAAACATATCCTATTATCCATAGTTTGCATTTTTCAGTTTTTCCTTGCTCAAGCCGCCGGCTTAGACTCTACAGGCGTGGAAAACAGCAATGGGAAAAAAATTATTATCCATACGGTAGATCCTAAAGAATCTTACTACTCAATAGGCAGAAAATATAAGGTGTTGCCACAAGCCATAATGGACTATAATGGTGGAAAAGCTTTAAAAATTGGCACTGTTTTAAAAGTGCCTACAGACCGCTCTTTTAATGTTACTGCTGATCAAGATATTGTTGCCGCTACTAATGAGTCCGGGATTATTGAATATAAGGTAGGCCCTAAAGAAACGCTTCTTTACCTGGCTAGCCACTTTAATACCACCATAGATGCAATCAGAAAGCTAAATAATATAACGGGCAGTTTGCTGAGCATTGGCCAGGTCCTGAAAATACAGCCCGGCACTTCCATTCCTGTAACAACAGAAACAAATAAACAATTAACAAAACAAGCCACCGGAGGCAGTTCAATGCCCCAAACTTCTTATCCTACGCTTGCCGAACAAGACAGCATAGAAAATATTGCGCCTGAAACCCGGATTAAAAATGATGCAAGCAGGTACGGGCTGCGTGAACAAACTGAACGGGGCGTAGCTACAACTATAGATGACGATAATGTTGATGGCTCAAAAATGCTTGCCCTGCACCGCACTGCCCCAATTGGCACGGTGATTAAAATCACTAACCCCATGACCGGAAAAAGCACTTTTTCTAAAGTTGTGGGAAGATTTACCGAGAACCAATCCACAAAAGATGTTATTATTGTAATTACCAAAGCTGCTGCAAACGTAATTGGCGCCTTGGACAAAAGATTTCAGGTCAACATTGTTTATGGGCTTAACAGCGAAAACTAAACCATTTGTTATTGGCATTGCAGGGGGCAGCGGTTCTGGCAAAACATTCTTTTTAAAATGCTTCTTAAATCACTTTAGCCCCGAGGAAGTTTGTCTGGTATCGCAGGATGACTATTACATCCCGGTAGGAGAAATGAGCCAGGAGGAAAATAAGCTCTACAATTTTGATCTGCCAACAACTATAAACAGCGCCCAATTTATTAGCGATATAGAAAAACTGCTTAAGGGCGATGTGGTTTATAAAAAAGAGTACACCTTTAATAATCCGGATGCTGTGCCCAAAATGCTGGAAATTAAACCAGCTCCAATTTTAATTATCGAAGGTTTGTTCATACTGCATTTCAAGGAAATATCAAATTTGATGGACATGAAGATTTTTATGGATACTGATGACCATATTGCCTTGCAGCGCCGCCTTAAAAGAGACCTTACAGAACGTGGTTATTCTCATGAAGATGTAACTTATAAATGGATTAACCATGTTGCTCCGGCATACAATCAGTTTCTTGTGCCATACAAGCCCGATTGCCATAAGGTTATTTCAAACAATACACAGGTTGCAGATGATATTTTGGCAGCAACAGAAGAAATCTCAAAAGAATTACGCGAAACAGTGCTGAAGGATCGCTAAACTTTATCAACAGGCAATAAAATTTAAGTACTTTACGTATTAACGGCTAAGGATGTTTATGAAGCCAGAATCCAATACCTCATTCCACAACGCATCTGCTTTTTGTCTTTTGAACTTTTTAAAAAAAAGCGCTCTTTACTTAGTTCTTGCCATACTTTTTGGTTCAAGCTCCGCTTTTGCAACAGACGATCCGTCTTATAAACTATCTCTGGAGTCCATTCAAAACAAAGTGCCGCTTACGTATAATGAACCTGTGCGCAATTACATCAATATCCTGATAGCGCAAAAAAAGCGGATGGGCATGATGCTTGGCCTTTCTAAATACTATTTCCCTATTTATGAAAAGGTTTTTAAAGAGCGCAATGTGCCCGAGGAGCTAAAATACCTTTCTGTTATTGAATCATCGCTTAACCCAAATGCCGTTTCGCACGCTGAAGCAGCCGGGCCGTGGCAGTTCCTTAACGAAGTTGGCAAAAAATATGGCCTGGCTGTAAACGATTCCATAGATGAGCGCCGCGACCCTATGCTTGCCTGCAATGCAGCTGCCAGCTATCTGCTGGATTCTTATAACATGTACCACGACTGGTTGCTGGTGATAGCATCGTATAATTGCGGGCACAACAACATCAGATGGGCAATAGAAGATGCAGGCGGCAAAACAGATTACTGGTCTATCCGCAAATATCTTCCGGCAGAAACACAGAATTATGTGCCAGCTTTTATTGCTACGGTTTATATCATGAACTATGCAAGCCGCCACGGCATCTACCCTATTGAGCCGGATTTTAATACCGAGACTGAAGTTATACAGGTACAAACAAAAATTTCGCTGGATGAAATAGCAAACAGAGGCAATATTATTCCCGGTTATCTTTATTTATTAAACCCAGCCTACAAAAAGGGCTTTATTAATGGCAGCGCAAAATCGCCTAAATCTCTGGTTGTACCTGTTTTGCCTACCTATAAGTACAATGCGCTGTGCCAGATATTGGGTGCGCCGCTCAGGGTTATTACGGCACAAACAACGGTGGTACAGGCACCTGTGGCAAAAGTTAATTATTTGCTAAGCTATACCATACAGCCCGGCGATACTCTAGCTTCTATTGCTGCCAAGTTTAATGGCGCAACCCCTCAAAGCATTAAAGAAGTAAATAAACTAACTGATGCAGATGTATTAACTCCGGGAAAGGTGATAAGCATCCTGCAATAATTTTATCATAAAAGCTCCGTAGCCAGATTTGCCAGTTCGCTTCTCTCTCCTTTTTGCAACGTGATATGTGCATAAAGCGGATGATTTTTAGCCTTGTCAATAAGGTACGATAAGCCATTGCTCTCTGCATCCAGATAAGGTGTGTCAATCTGATAAATATCTCCGGTAAAAACTATTTTTGTATCTTCTCCAGCTCTTGAAATAATGGTTTTTACTTCGTGAGGAGTCAGGTTCTGAGCCTCATCAACTATAAAAAATATCTTGGTGAGCGTGCGCCCACGGATGAAAGCCAAAGGGGCAATGGCAATTTTTTCGGTGCTTACCAGTTCATCGATCTTTAACTGGGTTTTAGGGTCATCAGAAAATTGCTCCCGAATAAATTTGAGATTGTCCCAGATCGGTGCCATATAAGGGTCTACTTTAGACTTTACATCTCCCGGGAGGAAGCCAATATCTTTATTGCTAAGCGGTACTATGGGACGGGTTACGTAAATCTGCCGGTAATATTTACGTTGCTCTAATGCGCTTGCAAGTGCCAGCAGCGTTTTGCCCGTGCCAGCATTGCCCTGTATGCTCACCAGCTTAATATCAGGGTTCATTAAAGCATGGACAGCCATTGCCTGCTCCAGGTTTTTTGGGAAAATATTAAAAACAGCCTGTTCCGAAACATGCTCCAGGCTATCAGTATCAGTTTTGTAAAAAGCTGCCTCCGATGTTTTTTTGCCTTTTAAAATAAAAAAATGATTGCCAGTGGTGGGTGAAATGCCAGATGTGCTTGCCGATATCCCTCCTTTCTTTACCAGATCAGTAAGAATTCTTTCGGGTATTTTATCCAGGCTGGTTTTGCCGGTATACAACTTTTCAACATCCTTTATTTTGCCTGTCTCATAATCTTCGGCATACAGGTTCAATGCTTTTGCTTTAAGGCGAAGGCAAATATCTTTAGAAACAAGCACCACTTTTTTATCAGGATTTTCCTGTTGCAGGTGCAGCGCAGCATTTAAAATGCGATGGTCAAATTTGCCTTCTCCAAAAATATCAATAGCATCGTCTTTGGCTGGCCGTAAATCCATTACGACTTTAAAATTGCCATGCGAGCTTCCATTAAGAGGTATCCAGGAACTTAATAGGTTGTTATTAGAAATATCTTCTATCAGGCGGATAAAGCTACGGGCTTCAAAGTTGCGGGTATCATTCCCTTTTTTAAAGTTGTCTAGTTCCTCAAGCACCTGGATAGGCACCGCAACATCGTGCTCTTTAAAATTCCTAAAGGCATTATGATCGTATAGTATTACCGAAGTATCTAAAACAAATATTTTGCCCCTCCCCCTGGTTGTTCCGCTCTCTTTAATCATGGTGGTTAAAATTACTTAAATTTCAGAAAGGCGTATAGAATAAGGGCAAAATGAATCGGAATAATTAGAAAGCAAAACGGGGATCATCTCTTTCGAAATTGATCCCCGTTTCTACATTTTTAAACCTTAGTTTACAAATGCCTCTTTCATTATTTGCTTTCACCGGTCTCGGGCCCAGCTTTTCAGGCCAGTTCCCTTCTCCTCATGCTTAAGAGGCATCCTCCATAGAGTATAGCATCTTCGGCATTCGCCTGCCTGTTAGGTCTCTCTCTTTTAAAAACGCTAACCTCTCAGTTTACCATTTTCGTAGATGAGATTTGAATTTCCAAAACTTCTTTCTTGCGATTTAGGTCTTTATGGTTATCCGCTCAAGCTGTCAAAGCACGTAGTGATTGATAGGACTAAGGTACTGATCTTGTGAGTTTTGTCAAGTAAAAACTGATGCTTTTTATACACATGTTACCAACCCTAACTAACCTATTGCTAACATGTTTTGAACAAATCTGGATAAATCTATTCGCCTTTGCTTACGTATGTATTGCATAAGCTATAATCGTGATAACATTTCTCAGGAAAATACATTATGCGCTGCTAATTGCCAGCATGATTATGTGGTTTTTTTTGCTTTGGCCGCCCTTGTATTATTTCTCGCTCCAGCCTTCGCGATACAAAGGAATGATTTGGCTAAGGCGGATATGGGCAATATGCAGTTCGTTGTGCGTAGGCATAATCTATCGGTTTGAATATGAAGAGGAAATTGATTGGAGCAAAGCCTACGTTATTTGCCCAAACCACACTTCCAACTTAGATACATCTATGATTTGCGCCATGCTGCATATGGATAGATTTCATTTTATGGGCAAAGAGGAGCTGCTAAATGGCATGATAACAGGCATCTTTTTTAGGACTGTAGATATCCCGGTAAACCGCGACAACAAAATATCCGCATACCGGGCTTTTAAGGCAGCGAAAGAAAAGTTGAGCCAAGGCTCCAGCATGATTATGTTCCCTGAAGGTGGAATCTCAAATGAATATCCACCTAAAGTGCAGGAGTTCAAAAATGGCCCATTCCGCCTAGCTATAGATGCGCAGGTATCTATTATCCCGGTAACTTCTTTAAACACATGGAAAGTGTTTTGGGACGATGGCAATGAGCGGGGCTCGAGGCCGGGCGTATGCCGGATATTTGTACACAAACCGATTGCTACACATAATTATCAGCCATCGGATGCTAGCGCTCTTGAAGAAAAAGTTTTTGGAGTGATTAAAGAGAAGTTTTTGGAAGCATAGAAGAATACAGAAGAAGCTAAAAAATTGTACTAGCAGCGGGTTATTCTCTCAGGAGATCAAAGCACTTGGTATTCTCAACATGCTTATCATCAAATCATCCTAAAGAGATTAAGCATATAGCCTACAGCTTCAGGTTAATTGTGTATCATTGAGAAGAAAATTATTATGGAAGCTAATATTGGAACTATCTGCATGTTTGCAGGAAACTTTGCGCCGGTAAATTGGATGTTTTGCGACGGATCTTTATTAAAAATATCTACTCACCAAGCTATGTTTTCCATATTAGGTACAGTGTATGGAGGCGATGGGGTTACAACGTTTGGATTACCTAATTTAAACGGATCTGACAGCCCAAATCAGATTATATGTGTGCAAGGATTTTATCCACCGCGTAATTGATAATACTTAAAAAATAAATATAATGGAAGCTTATCTTGGATTAGTATGCATGTTTGCAGGAAATTTTGCGCCCAGAGGTTGGGCTTTTTGCGATGGGTCATTACTTGAAATATCGCAACATACAGCCGTATTTGCACTATTGGGAACTACCTATGGAGGGGATGGCAAAACTAATTTTGCACTTCCAAACCTAAATGTGGAAGGATCGGGAAAACCTAATTATATAATTTGCCTAGAAGGTATTTTTCCAACTAGAGATTAATTAATTTGAATATGCTAAAATATCGAGGACATTGAGCTTAGCTGTACAGTGATGGCGTTTACCGTGTCAATTTTTTAAATCTCGCTATTGCTTTTTACTCCCCTGGAATCTTTTTTAAATCTGGGGCAATTATCGAATCTTATAACAACAAAACGGGAACACTCTTCTTTCGAAATGAGTTCCCGTTTCAACCTTTCAACAACCATAGTCATTTAAGGCTATCTTTCACTTTGTGTATTGACCGACCGACTTTTCCGCTACCTTTTGAGTATTGAGAGTCACCTGTCTTCATCTGCAATCTATCACATCCCGAAGGAAATTATAGCGCTGGGATTCTGCCTGGACTTCTTAAAACCAACTCCTGATAAATCTTTTGTTAGTGTTTAAGCCATCTTCGAAATAAGTAGAATAATCTGCCGAAGCTTCTTGATCTCTTTTGTTTCTCAAGCTGTCAAAGTACGTCGTTCTTGATGATTTAAAGGTAGGGTCTCAACGCATATCTGCCAAGAAAAATCGTACAGTTTTTATAAACAGTTTATAAACAAAAAATCAAGGTTTATCCACATTATACATACATGTACCTGATTGAAATACATACATTTAAACTGTTGTCATTATTGGCTATCAACATTTTCATTCTTAACATTTTTATAAAAAATCGCAAAAATAACTTAAGCAAATCTGCCTGAAATTGTCAGATGGATTGAAAGTTTCGATTTTTAGATAGCCTGTTTTAGAGGTTGAAACCTACTGCCTGCGTAGGAAAAATCAATTTTAGCTGCAATTTATTTCCTTCCATCAACTGCTTTTTAATAATAGTTTCATTTTTACCTGATGGCTTCATATGGGTTATGATTACTGTGGTTCCTTTAAGAGAATTTCCTGATAAGCTATTCAACTTATTCATTTCATTCATTAGCAGCCTTGGAGTTAAGTGACCAAACAAAAGATTATCAGGCTGTTCGTTAGGGTATGAAGTTTCAATAAAAATGGCTTTAAGCTTTTTTGCTTTTACCAAAGGCGAAATCTTTTGCCAAAGCTGAGCCAGCTTATCTGATTTTTCTATCTCGTCTGCTCCCGTATCGCCAAGGTACAGTACATAGTTATCATTGTGGTTTATCAGGAAAGCAGTACTTTGATAAGGATTGCCATGGCTTAATGGAAATGCCCGAACATGCATGTCAGTGTTCTGAACCGCTGTTTCGCTGTCGGCAGGCAAAACAACATAATGATATTTATTAAGGATTGGCTTGTCGCCAGCATCAGCAAAGTTCGCCCAGCTTTTCCAGGTAAAATAATAGTTCTGCAAAACTCCAATACAATCCTGCATTGCATAGATATTTTTAGGAACGTCATCCGGAGAATTGATGATAAGGCCGGCAACATGATCCAAATGCGCATGAGAAATGAAGTAGCCTTTTATGTAATTTTTAAGCACATCTGGTGCCAGGGCTGTAAAGGTTTTATTTGACACCGCTTTTTGAATGCCTGCATTCAATGTGCCCGCATCAAAACAGATATACTGGTTTGTGCCTGTTATTGCCAGCATGTATGCTGAAAGGTTGCTTTCATCAAGCCCGCCTTTTATGCCCAATGGAACAACCCTGAATGAGCTTGTAACAGATTTTTGCGCATTAGCGGAGCTGGATATCAGCAAAATAAAAAGAGAAAGCAGTTTTAAAAATCTAAGGGATTTTTCCATTCTGCTAAAGTCATGTAAATTATTTATTCATTGAAATTTTTCTGTAAGGTGCTTCCAATACCTTTTTGGCACATGCCTGAGGTGGAGCCTGGTATTTTTGCGTGCACCTATGTTCACGCTTTTAAAATAATCTTTCCATAGGGTTTGATACATAGTTTCATCTTCATGAAAAACATTGCTGGTTTCATCCTCTGCATGCTGATTAAAATCAATGGTAATTTCTTCTACCGTTTTAAGGTTGTAATATATTCCATATTTGCGCCTCAAATCATAAATAAGCCAGCGCTGGTCAGCATACCGGTTTTTAAAGTGCGAAAGGATTAAAGGCAGCACATTGAAATCGGGCTCTATGGCAGCATAATACAAGCTATCGTTAGTTAACCTGAAGCGGATAAATGCCTCCATCCTGTGCTTTTCGCGATGCACCATCCGGGCAATCTGGCTAATCTTTAATACAGCAGAATGGCCATAAGCCTGTTCAATTGACTGGTTTGAAGAAAAAACAAGCCGTATATAAGCAAGGATGGTGTTTTCAATTCCCGGCAATTCTGACAAGTAAGCTGTGTAAATATTTTTTAAAGATTCTGCTGTTAGCTTTTTTGCCAGCCCGGCTAAAACCCTTCTGGCTTTTAATTCATCAGTAATTATATCAGTATGCCCGCTAAATACATCGGGCTGAAACTTTTCAGGGACTTGAATAGACACCAGCTCAAGCCTGCGTTCGTAAATTTCAAATATTGCGGTTAGCAAGCCTGTCCAGGTCTTGTCATATAAAATGGTAACCATTAGAAAAGGCTTAATTGCTGAAAAGTGCTGCCTGCATATTTGCTGTGCGATTCGGCAAGGATGAATTGCCTGATTTTTTGCGCAGTTAAATCCCGTCGTTCAAACTGGTTGCTTTTGCATGTAATGAAATATTTTGCACGGTTGATGGCAACACCTATTTTTTTGAGATGTTCCCAGGATAATTTATGGAATTTGCGGGCAGCAACAATTTTATTCGCTGATTGCATCCCGATCCCGGGCACCCGCAATACCACATGCAAATCAGCTTTGTTAATATCCACAGGAAAGTGGTTCAAATTGCGCAAGGCCCAGCTTAATTTAGGGTCAATATCCAGATCGAGATGCGGATTAGCGTTATTTAGCAATTCGCTAACATTAAAGCCATAAAATCGCATTAGCCAATCGGTTTGATAAAGGCGGTTTTCCCGAGCCATTGGCACTGCGGTCGCCAATCCCGGCAAACGGCTGTCATTGCTTATCGGCACATAGCCGGAATAATAAACACGCTTCAGATTAAATCCCCTATAAAACTTATCTGCAAGGTGCATGATATCCTTATCGGTTTCCTGGCTTGCGCCAATAATCATTTGGGTGCTTTGCCCTGCCGGGGCAAAGATCGGCGCTTTTTTGAAGATCTTCTTTTCTTCTTTCTTAGCAATAATTTCCTGCTTTAAATAATTCATTGGCCCTATCATATCTTTCCGGTTCTTTTCGGGAGCAAGGAGCTTTAAACCATTTTCGGTAGGAATTTCCAGATTAATGCTAAGCCTGTCAGCATATAGCCCAGCTTCATGCATCAATTCATCACTTGCCCCGGGGATAGATTTTAAATGGATATAGCCATTAAATTTATGTTCTGTGCGCAATTTTTTTGCCACCAGTACAAGCCTTTCCATTGTATAATCTGCATTTTTAAAAATACCCGAGCTTAAAAAAAGCCCTTCAATATAATTGCGGCGATAAAAATTAATTGTCAGGTCAACTACTTCCTGTACTGTAAAAGCCGCTCGCTTTATATCATTGCTTTTTCGGGTAACGCAATAAGCACAATCATAAATACAGAAATTGGTAAGAAGTATTTTTAACAGCGAAACACAGCGCCCATCTTCTGTGTAGGTGTGGCATATGCCGCCACCTGTATCGCCTAAGCCTTTATTGTGATTTTTGCGGTTGCTCCCACTCGAAGAACACGAAACATCATATTTAGCAGCATCTGCCAGTATGTTTAATTTTTCTCTGACCCGTTCGCTCATGGAAGCAATATTACTAAATATATTAGCAATTAAACATCTGTTCTATATATATTTTTCAAAAGCCGCTGCACTTCATACCTTCGCCATAAGGCACATGAAGCAAACCCGGGAAATAAAAAATTTTATTTATAGCCAGTATTTTACTGATGGCTTGCGGATAACTTTCGGGCTGCTGGTACCTGCTTTATTGTTCGGCAGTTTTGGGCAGCTCGCATCCGGCATTACATTTTCGGTTGGCGCTCTTGCCATTAGCATAGCCGATAGCCCCGGCCCGGTAGTGCATAAGCGCAACGCTATGGTTTTCTGCATCGGCTGCATGGTTTTTTCTGGGCTTGTTACGGGGCTTAGCAATCAACATCCCATATTGCTTGTACTAGAAATTGCGGTGCTTTGTTTCTTCTTCGCTATGTTCAATGTGTATGGAACAAGGGCAGCATCAATAGGCACCGCTGCCTTGCTCATAATGGTATTGAATATTGATGAGCACCTAACCTCTTTAGGGCTACTAAAGCACGTGGGCCTTATTTTTGGTGGCAGCATGTGGTACATGCTTTTTAGCTTATCTATTTCGCAAATAATGCCGTACCGGCTGGCGCAGCAATCGTTAGCAGAATCTGTCCGCGAAGTTTCTGAGTATCTCCGCCTCAAGGCAAAATTTTATAATATAGACATAGGCTCGGACGAAAACTATAAAAAACTTATCGCTAAACAGGTAATCGTACATGAACATCAGGACAGTGTACGGGAGCTTTTATTTACGAGCCATTTATTAGGCAAGGATTTTAACAGCCCTGGCCGGCAACTGGTGCTGGTTTTTGTAGATATGGTAGACCTCTTTGAACAAAGCATGGCCACACATTACGATTATCAGGCCATACGCCAGAATTTTGGCAAAACCGCTGCATTGCATGCTTTTGAAAACGTTATAGAAAAAATTGCCGATGAGCTAGAAAACCTTGCTTTTTATATCAATAGCAATGAAAATCCCGTGCCTTTGCTCAATCTCCAACCAGAACTTGAGCGCTTGAAAGCGAGCATAGATTCTGTTGAAACGGAACATCAGATAAACAACCTGGTGCTAAAAAAAATACTGATAAATGTGCGGAATATTGTAAGCCGTGTGCAGAAAATTTACAGCTATTTTAATCTCAGGCTGTTAGAAAAAGAACGCATCAGGAGCGAAGTTGACCTCCCACGATTTGTTACCCATCAGGATTTTGATTTAAAACTGTTTCTAGATAACCTTAGCCTAAAATCCTCTGTTTTCAGGCATTCATTGCGAGTGGCAATAGCGGCAATAAGCGGGTTTGTAATCTCGCAAATACTGCCATTCGGGCATCATAGCTATTGGATATTGCTTACCATTATTGTTATACTTAAGCCCGGCTTTAGCCTAACCCGCAAACGAAATTATGAGCGGTTAATAGGTACGGTTGCAGGAGCTCTTGCGGGGCTTGGATTTCTGGTGCTTGTAAAAGAACCAAGCGCACGTTTTATTTTCATGCTCCTCCTGATGATTGGCGCTTACAGTTTCCAACGGTTAAATTATATCATAAGCGTGCTCTTCATGACGCCATACATCCTGATTATGTTCAGCTTTTTAGGAGCCGGGAATATCAGCATAGCTCAGGAACGAATTTTTGATACGTTTGTGGGTTCTGCAATAGCTTTTGGAGCCAGTTATTTGCTGTTTCCTAACTGGGAGTTTTACCAATTAAAGGGCTATATGCGCAGCCTGCTTATTGCCAATTACAATTATCTGTATAATGCGGCTTATGCCATTAACGGGAAAAATATAGATATTACAGATTACAAGCTTGCCCGCAGAGATGTGTATGTAAGCTCGGCAAATATGTCATCTGCTTACCAGCGGATGCTTTCTGAGCCCAAAAGCAAACAAAAAAACACCAAGGATTTGCACCAGTTTATTGTGCTTAACCACATGCTCTCCTCCTACGCTGCTAATCTCATCTTCCATTTGCGGCAAAGCGAAAACCGCATTATCAATCCGGAACATTTAAAACTCCTTAAACGCACCTTGTACAGCTTATCCGCAGCTATAAATTATTTAACAGGCAACGAGGATGCATATTTTAAAGAGGCAGAGATTGTTGTGCACGATAAAAATAGGTTTCCCATACCAGATATTGAGGGAAGTTTAATAATTGAGCAATTAGAGTTTGTAAATGATGCAGCCGGAGACATTTTGAACCTGGTTGAAAAAACACAGGCTTAATTATTCTTCAAACACCTTCCCGTTAAGATTAACCAGGCGAAGAAATAGAAATTTAGCCACCAGAAATTTTTTGTTAAAATTAAGGTAACGTTTCTGCCACATTGCCGTAATAAGGCTTAAATAGTATCAATAGCTCTCAAAACGGTTAAACTTCTGCTATGATAATGTACAGCCATATTGAAACGCCTACAGCGATCGCTAATAAAAAACTCGACGAACTTATTGATATGATGCAAAACAGCATGATAGATAATGATGAAAAGGAATCATTAAAAATTAGGTTTAACGAAGCTGTAAATCAATCCAAGGCTATGAGCAGCTTTAGAGAATTTAAAGCAATAGGCAATAACCAGGATGTTTCAAGAAGAGAAATAGCAACGGATATTGAATTTTTGCTCAACAAGCATGATTTGGACAGCAATCTTTCTAAAAAATACTTGATGCTTGAAAACCTAATCCTTATTGTACAAATAGTTATCTCCCTCACCTTGGCAGCCATTGGCTTTGGCCTGCTCATTTTGCCTGTGCCATCCTATCTTCAACTGTTCAGGCATATTTATTTTTTAACAAGCGGCGGGGTAACGCTAATGGATGTATTTTCCTTGCTGATCATTTTTACAGGTATATATTTACTTATCTCATCCTTTTTAAAGTTGGGAAAAAAGTAAGTTTCCTCTATGCCTGCAACTAAAAAAATCCTTCTGGTAGACGATAGCATTTTTATGCTTGAACTGATGAGTCAGGCATTAGAAAATGACGGTTTTGAATGTTTAAAATCACAATCGGCAGAAGAAGCCCTCAAGATATTGCGGTTTGAGCAGCCGGATATTATTCTGTCTGATTATGATATGCCTGTAACCAATGGCTTCGGCTTTAGGCAAATGCTACTTGTAGATAATAAGCTTAAGAATATCCCTTTTGTGTTTCTAACCTCGTTTACGGGCCAGGATATGATGATGCAGGGCCTCGACCTGCAAGCTGTAGATTATATCGTAAAAGATACTCCAATACCGGTTATTGTTTCAAAATTGAACAATCTGCTCACTACTGTACGGGAGGGAAATGAACAATCTTTACAGGAATTGCGCAAAACTGCCGAGGCTCTTAACCTGCGCTCTGTGCCTCAAAAACCGCCAGTAATTGATGGTTTTACGCTAAATTTCTGGCATCAGACTTTTCAGAATTACCCGGGTGGAGATTTTATAGATTTTATCCAGGTTGATGATGAATACACCTTTATTGTGCTTGGCGATGTGATGGGCAAGAAATGGGGAGCCTGGTTTTTCTCCTTTAATTTTCTAAGCTACATCCGCTCGGCTGTAAGGCTGTGTGTTTTTGATGGAGATGTTTCTACTGCCAGCATTCTCCAAAAAATCAATAATGTAATTTATCTCGACCCCGTGCTAAGCGATGTGCTTTCTACCCTTTCATTGCTGCAAATTGAACATAAAACAGGCAAGGTTTTATATTCCGGAGCTGGCGACCTTCCCCTTATTTATTACAATTCAATAAACAATACAACCGAACCTGTAAACTCTTCTGGCTTATTGCTTGGCTTATTTCAGGAAGGGCGGCACAACGAGCGCAGCATCCAGCTGAATACAGGAGATAAAATAGTGCTTATTTCTGATGGGATGATCGACTTTGAAGATGAAAGCGGAAAGAAAAGCGATTATTATCATTTTTTAAACCGCATAAGCCCGCTGCTCAATAAAAAAGATCCGTTTGAAGAAATAAAAAATGTAACCTTTTTTAAAGATATCAGTAAAGAGCAAGTAGACGATTGCAGTATGGTATTTATTGTAAAGAATTGAACACCCATGATTATTCAAGCTACCGAGTTTAATGAATTCCTGATTGCACAAGTACAGGTAAAAGAAGCCAACTTAACAGAAGCTGAGCCTTTTAAAGCCAAGCTCATGAACATTGTTGATGAAGGGCATAAGCATATTATAATCGATTTTATATTAGTTGATTATGTAGACAGCTCGTTTCTGGGCGCATTGGTCTCTTCTTTAAAATATGCTATGTCTAAAGAGGCAGACATTTCTGTGGCGCACCTAAACAAAGACATTACAAACCTTTTTGAGCTGATCAGGATGGACAAAGTTTTTCGCATTTACAAAAATTTACCCGAAAGCCTTTATGACTAGCAAGCTAATGACCCTGGTTGAGCAGAAATTTATATTTCGCAATACTTCAGATGAGCTGTACCATTTGCTGAACGATATTTTATCGTATATCAAAAACAACACGCTTGATGAGGAGTATGCACGGATCAGCGGCAGGTGCAAACTGGTTTTAGTAGAGCTATTTACAAATGCACTAAAACATTCTGATGCAGACCAAACTGTTTTGGAACTACAAATAAGCGGCGATTTTATACGCATAAACAAAACCGATACAGGCCGGCCTTTTGCCATACAAGAATCCAAATATGGCAAAGCAATAATTTTGCCTGTAGAATATTATATGCTCGATAGGAAAGTGATTATATATAGCGATGATATGGCTTCGTTATATTGTGTTGCCGAAAGCCCAGAAAAACTTTCATTTTTAGTGCAAGACCATGATGTGGAAATCCCCCCAATCCCATCAAACCTGTTAGAGCATTTTGGGTTGATGATTATTGCAAAAGCCGCAGACCGCTTTACATTCAAATTTGATCCCGCCTTGGGCACCAATAATTTTACCGCTTTATTGCGTTATTAATTCTCTCTTAAAACTCTTGCCGTTCTAAATTGTAGCTTAATAAACAGCTATATTATGGAACCAATAGAAAATAATTCTCAGGAAGACAATAACAATGGCTCGCTTGGGCGAGAAGTTGAAGAAGAGGTGCATAGCGCTAATACCATTATTAACGAGAATGTGCCTAATCCACATGGCATAGAAGAAAATGAACGCCATTGGCCGCATATTGAAACTGATATTACTCCGGAAGAAGCAGAGGAAGGGGCTAAAAATTATCCGGGCAACCAAAACATAGCCGGGCAGATAAGCCATGCCGAAAACATAGCAGGAACTTCTGAAGAAGATATTTAGAAATATAAAAGATAAAGCCACTGAAAGGTGGCTTATCTTTTATATCCTGAGCTATGCAAAAGGTTACTCGAAATATTCTTTCATCCGCTCAAAAAAGCTTCGTTCATTTTTTCCAGGCTGAGGCTTGAAATTGGGCGATTCCTGTAATTTTTCAAGCATCTCCCGTTCCTCCCGCGATAGTGCCTTTGGTGTCCAGATGTTAACATATACCAGCTGATCTCCACGGCGATACGAATTTACTTCTGGCACGCCTTTGCCTTTCAGCCTTAGTATTTTTCCGGCTTGTGTGCCAGGCTCTATTTTAATTTTTGCTTTTCCATCAATGGTTGGCACCTCTACGCTCGATCCTATAGCTGCATCAATAAAGCTTATATACAAATCGTAAACTACATTATTCCCTTCCCGCTTAAGGGTATCGTGCACAATTTCTTCAATCAGGATAATCAAGTCGCCGGCAACACCGCCCCGTGGAGCTGCATTGCCCTTGCCGCCCATAGAAAGCTGCATGCCTTCGCTCACACCGGCAGGTATGTTAATAGAAATCGTTTCCTCTCCCCTAACAACCCCATCGCCATGGCATACAGTACATTTAGAAGTTATCTGCGTCCCTTCGCCATTGCAGGTAGGGCAAGTGCTTGTAGTTTGCATTTGCCCCAATATAGTGTTGGTTACTCTCCGTACAGATCCTGAACCGCCACAGGTGCTACAATTATTGAATGAAGATTTATCTTTAGCTCCGCTGCCATCGCAGGTGCCGCAAACAATCTGCTTGTTTACTTTAATCTTTTTCTCTGTGCCGTTGGCAATTTCGTCTAGCGTAAGCTTAACTTTAATCCGCAGGTTGCTGCCTCGTGCAACCCGTTTGCCACCACGTTGCTGCCCACCTCCAAAAAAACTATCGAACGGGCTGCCACCACCACCGCCACCGCCAAAAACATCGCCAAACTGGCTGAATATATCTTCCATATTCATCCCGCCACCGTAATTGCCGCCCCCTGCTCCTGATGCGTTGGCAGCATGACCAAACTGGTCATAGCGTTGTTTCTTTTCTGGGTTGCTTAAAACTTCATAGGCTTCTGCGGCTTCTTTGAATTTTTCTTCAGCAGCTTTATCTCCCGGATTTTTATCGGGATGGAATTTAATAGCGCTCTTTCGATAAGCTTTTTTTATCTCATCCGCTGTAGAGCTTTTTGTTACCCCTAGTATATCGTAATAGTCTCTTTTTGCCATGTTTTACGCTCCAACTACTACTTTTGCAAAGCGGATAACCTTGTCGTTTAAATAATATCCTTTTTCTACTTCGTCTATTACCTTGCCCTTCAGTTCTTCGGCTGGCGCCGGAATGTTTGTTATCGCTTCATGTATATCAGCATCGAAAGCCTCGCCTTTGGCGCTCATTTCTTTTAAGCCCTTTTGCTGTAAAATATTTTTAAGCTTATTGTTTACGAGGTTAATTCCTTCCTTTATAGCGGAAACATCTGTAGCAGTTTCCATTGATTTTAAAGCACGCTCAAAATCGTCAATAACGGGCAAAAAAGATACAATTACATCTTTCCCTGCCGTTTGAAGCATTTCTATGCGTTCTTTAGTTGTACGGCGCTTAAAATTATCAAACTCGGCATACAGCCTCATATATTTGTCGCCCGCTTCCTTAACCTCAGCTTTCAATTTATCTAATTCAGAAACGATTGAAGGTTCTTCTTCCTCATTTTTATGGTATTGGCTGGCAATGTTTACCTGCTCAATCTCATCTAATATTTCCTGCTGGGAATCTGATCCCTCTGCATTTTGCATAATATTTTCTTCGTCCGGGTTCTTTTTTTTCTTCAACATATCTGAAAACTTCATTCTAAATCCCTCTTTGACAAATTATTTGCCAAGTGCTAAAAAGCGCCAAGCTGGCAGGGCTTCTGGTTATAATATAAAATTTTGGCTGATTTACTTGCTTGCAGCGTGTTTGCTGGCAGCATTTTAAGTTCTATATTTTAGCATCTTCATGTACCGCTCCGCCTTCGCATTTAATTATCCGTGATGGAAAAGTGCGGATGATGTGATAATCATGCGTTGCCATTAACACTGCAGTGCCTGATTGGCTAATCTGCCGCAACAACATTACAATTTCTTCGGAAGTATCAGGATCAAGATTGCCTGTCGGCTCATCTGCAAGGATTATTTCAGGGTCATTGATGAGCGCCCGGGCAATTACCACACGCTGTTGCTCGCCTCCAGAAAGCTCATGCGGCATTTTCTTGAATTTTGAACGAAGCCCTACTTTCTCAAGCACATCGCGTATCCGCTCAGAAATAAGTCCTTTATCTTTCCATCCCGTAGCTTTCATCACAAACTCCAGGTTCTGCTCAAGCGTACGGTCTGTAAGCAATTGAAAATCCTGAAAAACAATGCCCAGTTTTCGCCGTAAAAACGGAACATCTTTTTCAAGAAGTTTTTTCAAGTCATAGCCAGCAACGTGGCCCTCGCCGTTTCCTATATGCAAATCGCCGTAAATAATCTTAAGCAGGCTGCTTTTTCCAGATCCGGTTTGCCCGATCAAAAAAACGAACTCTCCCTTATCAATGTGCAGGTTTACATCGGATAATACGAGATGTTTTTGCTGGTGAACATCTACGTTTTTTAGTTCTATAACAGAATTGCCAATCATTTATTTAAATGTCTAATTTTAAGATTTTGCCAAAAGGCAATTCTCTTATAGATTCCATAATCCACTCAATTTTATCGCCTAATCCTATTTTTTCCAGAGATTTATCTGGCCTGTCAACACGGAAATAAGCCAGCAAAGTAAACTTTTCATCACGCAGCTGTACATAATCTGGTATTTTGGCAACGCCTTTTACTTTAATAATATACATCAACTTCAAAGTTAGGATTTTTTATCATGTTGGGGATAGAGATTATAATACATCTATTTTGTGAATTGAAAACAATGGAAATTTTTGCTGGCTTTCTAAATTTAATCTTCCCGCCCCCCCAATTTTAATTACTTTTGCAGAGCTTATCTAGCAGAGCCATATGTCGTCTATAAAGCTTGAAGAAAATTCTGTATTTAATCAGCTTAGCCTGTGCGGGCATCAAAAAATTGTTTTCTGTAGCGATGATGATACTGGCTTAAAAGCAATTATTGCCATTCATGATACTACGCTTGGCCCAGCGCTCGGCGGAACACGCATGTGGCCATATAAAACAGAAAACGAGGCTTTAAAAGATGTTTTAAGGCTCTCAAGGACAATGACATATAAAGCTGCAATAAGCGGGCTTAATTTAGGCGGAGGTAAAGCTGTAATTATTGGCGATAGCGGTGTAGATAAATCTGAAGCCCTGATGCGCCGTTTCGGCAAGTTTATAAAAAACCTGAACGGATCTTTTATCACAGCTGAAGACTTAGGCACAAACTCCCGCGATATGGAATATATCCGGATGGAAACTGCTCATGTTGCCGGAGTGCCCGAATCAATTGGCGGCAGTGGCGACTCATCTCCCGTAACAGCACGCGGTGTATTGATGGGCATAAAAGCTTGCGCTAAGGAATTGTTTGGCACAGATGCTTTAGCAGGAAAATCTATAGTTGTACAGGGCATTGGCCATGTTGGCGAAAGCCTTGTGGTGCTTTTGCGGGAAGAGAATGCCAAAGTATATATTACTGATATAAATGAAGACCGGCTTGGGCAGGTTGCAAAAAAGTTTGGAGCAGAGGCAATCTCGAATAACAGTATTTTTGACATGGAATTTGATATTTATTCTCCATGTGCACTAGGCGGAACTGTGAATACAGAAACAATTGAAAAAATGAAATGCGCTATCGTAGCAGGTTCCGCTAACAATCAACTTGCTGACGAAAAATTGCACGGGCGTATGTTGCTTGAAAAAGGGATATTATATGCCCCTGACTATCTGATCAATGCTGGAGGCATGATAAATTGCTATTCTGAAATTAATGGGTACAATAAAAAACGTACTATGCAGCTGGCAGAAAATATTTACGTAGCAACCCGTGGCGTATTAAAAAAATCAAAAGCAGAAAATATTCCTACCAATGAAGCTGCGGATATAATTGCCGAAAAAAGAATAGCTGATATAAAAAAAATAAAAGCATCGTATTGATGCTGGCTTAAAGCCAAATCGTTCTTACAAAATCAATATGTTAAATAGAAGGCATTTACGGATCAAAGTTTTGCAGGTATTATATGCTTATCATCAATCTGATAGCAAAGATGTGAGGGTTTTTGAAAAAAGCTTGCTAAAAAGCGTAGACCGTGTAAATGAAATGTATATCTGGCTTTTATCTCTGCTGGTTGAGGTTGCCCATTATATCTCCATTGATGCTGATGACAGGGCCAAAAAACATCTTCCTACCGAGCATGACCTGAATGCAAGCACTAAATTGCACACCAACAAATTTATCATCGCCCTTAAAAATAATCCAGAATATTTAGATGGCGTAAAAAAATACAAGGTGTCTTGGAGCTTTGAACCTGAAATAGCAAAAACAATAGTCATATCGCTAAAAGCGTTGCCAGAATATGCGGTGTATATGGATCAACAGGACCAGTCTATCCGTGCGGAGAAAGATATTATCAAGCACATTTTCAAAAAGCTCATTCTTAAATCGCCAGGCATAGAACAGGTTTTTGAAGAAAAATTTTTGAATTGGCAAGTAGACAAGGAAGTATTGCAGGCACTTGTAGCAAAAACATTTAAAAATTTCAGCAGTGAAAATCCTTTAGAAAACAAGCTTGCCGAACATGTGCCCAATTGGGAGGAAGACCGCAGCTTTATTATAGACCTGTTCAATAAAGCTGTTGCATATGATGATGAATATCAGGAATTGATAGCTGTTAAAACAAAAAATTGGGAAGCCGACCGTATTGCGATGGTGGATGTACTGCTAATGAAGCTTGCTATTACAGAACTGGTGAATTTTTCAGCTATCCCTGTAAAGGTTACCATAAATGAGTACATAGAAATATCAAAAGAATTTAGCACCCCCAAAAGCAATACATTTATAAACGGCATATTAGATAAAATTTATTCTGATCTTAATTCTGCGGGCAGGATTCGTAAGTTTGGCCGGGGCTTAATCTAATAAATCATGAAAAAAATATTAATACTATCTGCAGCCATTTTTTTTGCATCGTGTGCCAATAAGGCTGCTAAAGTAACATCCGTTGATACTGCTGCAAGTAAAACAGCAGATATTTCTGAGGCTCCTATTTTAAAATTCGAGAATGACAAATTTGATTTTGGCCAGGTTAATGCGGGAGAAAAAGTCTCGCACGATTATAAATTTACCAATACCGGAAAAACGCCATTGATAATTACTAATGCACTGGCAAGTTGTGGCTGCACCGTGCCCGAATATCCTAAAGAGCCAATTGCTCCCGGAAAAGATGGGCTTATTAAAGTGGTTTTTAATAGTGCGGGCAAATTTGGCCAGCAAACAAAAGCAATAACCATAACATCTAATGCTGCACCGCCCACAACCACTGTTTATCTAAGCGGCGAAGTAAAAGAACTTAAACAAACTAAATAATATATAATGATCGGAACTGTTTTATTGCAAATATCTACTCAGGGGCTAATGCAATTTTTGCCTATGGTGGGCATTATAGTAGTATTTTATTTTTTTATGATACGCCCGCAGGTTAAAAAATCTAAAGACCAGAAAAAATTTGTTGACGAGCTCAAAAAAGGCGATAAGGTTATAACAACTGCAGGAATACATGGGAAAATTGTGGAAATGAATGATGCTACGTTCCTTATTGAAACCGAGGGCGGAGGCAAAATACGTTTCGACAAATCTGCCGTATCTCTTGAGGCCTCTAAAGCTTTAAATGCTGCAAAAGCGTAAGATATCGGCAGTTAAGGCAATTTCTTATCTTTGAAAATGCCATTGTTTACCTTAAACAAATCAGAACAGCGCAAGCTTACCTTGTTTATTTCATGCCTGGGCATGGCTGTATTGCTATGGCTTTTTTTCGCCTTGTCTAACCAGTATGATTATGAAGTAAGCACAAAAGTCCGTTTTAGCGGCTTCCCTCAAAACAAAGCCTTCCATCCATTGCAATCAGATATGGTGACATTGCATGTAAAAGGCACCGGGTGGCAGCTTGTGTTCTCGCGTATCTTAAGCTTTAATACTGTTGATCTTAGCCTGCAAAATTTAAACTCCAATAACTTTGTTACCTTTTCAGAGCAATTAAGCAGGCTGAACAACCAGTTTGCTTCGGGCCAGAAAATAATTTCGGTAAGTCCGGATACCTTGTATTTCGATTTTTCTTCCCGAACGGTTAAAAAAGTTCCGGTAAGACTGGCCTACAAGCTAACTTTTAGGCCACAGTTTGGCATTTCATCTTCGCCTATCATAAATCCTGCATTTGTAACGGTTACAGGCCCTAAAGAAGATTTGCTGCATATAGATTACTGGCTTACAGATAGCGTTATCCTTACAGGAGTTTCTGCAAATACATTTCGAAATGTTCCTATAAAATCAGGTTTAAGGGCAAATATTGATATCTATCCTAAAACAGTTAATGTTAAAATCCCTGTAAATGAATTTACAGAAAACAGTATTGAGGTGCCTTTAAACGTATTAAACGGACAAAGCATGAATGTGAAGGTTTTGCCAAATAAAGTAAAAATCACCTTCCTTACAGCCCTGAGCAATTTTCATCTTGCTTCCGATCAGGCATTTGAAGCCAGTATTGATATTAATGGTTGGAAAAATATGGGATACCAACAATTGCCTGTCCATTTATCTCGTTTCCCTGCCTATTGTAAAATAATAAGCATAGAGCCACAAACAGTAGATTTTATTTTTAGGGACTGATGCTAAAAATTGGCGTTACAGGAGGCATCGGGAGCGGGAAAACTACAGTATGTAAAATATTTGAAGTTTTAGGGATACCTGTTTTTTATGCTGATGCAGTAGCCCGCGACATCATGAACCTTGACAAAGGTTTGATTCAGGATATAAAAACTGTTTTTGGCCCACAAGCATATGATGGTAATGGGCTTATCGACAGGAAATACCTTGCTTCTATAGTATTTACTGATGAAAAAAAACTGAACGAACTAAATGCAATTGTTCATCCTGCGGTATTCAGGTCTTTTGAAAATTGGGTCATTAAACAGGTACAAGTGCCCTATGTGTTAAAAGAGGCAGCCTTATTGTTTGAGAGCGGTTCAGCTAAACTTTGCGATAAAAGCATTTTAGTAACTGCTCCGCAGAAAATTAAAATAGAGCGGGTAATGTGTCGGGACAATATTGATAGCAATGCCGTTATCAGCCGTATGGAGCGGCAATTTACAGATGAGAAAAAAAGCGGCCTGGCAGATTATATTTTAAAAAATGATGAACATGCGCTAATGATACCCCAAGTACTTAAACTGCATGAGCATTTTCTCTCATTAGCTAAATGATACTGAATGATTTTTTAGTTCTTACAGAAAATGGGCTGTATTGCAAAACCGGCGATTTTTACATCGATCCTCAACAACCTGTTGCCAATGCCGTTATATCGCATGCCCATGCAGATCATGCAACAAAAAACAATGGCAACGTTTTTTGTACTTCTGCTACAGCGGCAATAATGCATTTGCGCTATAAAAAGAATGCCGGATCATCATTTTTTATAAAAGCCTACCGGGAAGGTTTTAATATAAATTCAGTTCAATTGCAATTTATCCCGGCTGGGCACATTCTGGGCTCGGCACAGGTTTTACTTGAATATAATGGCATAAGATATCTATATACTGGCGATATAAAATTGCAAGAGGATGCTACTTGCGAACCTGTTGAATGGGAACAAACAGATGTTTTGATAACTGAAAGCACCTTTGCTGATCCTGCAATCAAACACCCCGATCCTGCTAAAGAAATAGCAAAATTAAATACTCACAATCACAATGTGCTTCTGGGTGCCTACAGTTTGGGCAAAAGCCAGCGCCTTATCAGTTTGCTTAATAAGTATTCTCCCCAGAGAAAAATATTGGTTCACCATTCCATTCTCCCTATAAATAAAATTTACGAAGATTATTCGTTCCCTCCCGGTTTATATGAGCCCTACAACCGTAAATTGATGAAATTTCCTGATAGTGATTTTGTGTACATTGTGCCCCCTCTCACATTTAACAGCTATTTCAGGGCAAAAAACGTAGTAAGGGTTTTTGCCTCTGGATGGGACAAGCTGCAAGCACAAAACACTATGAAGCTGTTTATATCAGACCACGTAGATTGGGATGATATTTTGCAAATGATAAAAAAAACACGCCCCAAAGAAATTTGGACATTGCACGGAAACGGGATGCATTTAAAAAAATATTTTGCAGGA
>JAYVNR010000304.1:0-9039 GCA_043758305.1 Pedobacter sp.
TTTTCATCATTTGATATGCTGCTAACCATGTGCTGAAGCTCTTCAACCATCAAAGCATTTATAGCGTTCGATTTGCCTCTGTCTAATGTTATTACAGCAACCCTGTTCGCTGCGCTTACCTGTATCGTTTCCATATTATTTAACATCAAACACAATTGCCTTGCGACCTAGTTTGCCATCTAAACCTACTCCTTCAATTACTGCCCGATAAGTGCCAGGAGCACCTGTAAAAAAATCAAACCCTGATTTTCCATCTTTATTAATGATGATATTAGGGTTCCAGTAAATTGTGGTCCGCATGTCTGGCAGAGAGGCATTGCTTATCGCTTTTTCATAATTTGGAGAATAAAATTGCCTTGCTGCATAATATCCTTTAGGCGCATATGTAATAACTCCTGGTGCATATTTTGAGTATGCCATATTTTGCTGCCCTCTTTTAGTGGTAATTATCAGAACCCCGCCGCTACCATTAATGCCATAAATTGCTGTGTTTCCGGCACTCTTTAATACTTCTATGGTTTCAACATCGGCTGGGTTAATACTGCCCAGATAAGAAGCTTCTAAATACATGCCATCCACAACAAGCTGCATAGGTTGCCTCCCTGAAAAGCTCATGCTACGGGTTAAATATGCTGCGCCATTTATAATCATCAAACCTGCCACCCTGCCCTGAAGGCATTGGGCAAGGCTGAAACAATTTTGCAACTGATCTGCCTTAATAACTGCGTCAGCGCTACCGGCGCCATTAAGGTTGCTGGAATGTTGCACGGCAGCTTTTTTTTCGGATACTTTTACTTCGGCTAACACGATGCTCCTGCCCAGCATGCCCTGTTTGCGCATCTGATCGAAATCACTTCGGCGAGCTGCCAAATAGGGCGCCAAAGAAGTATTAATGTTTATTTCTGCATCGGCAGCGTTCTTGTTTTTTGTAACCGCCTGCCCCGGGACAATGTCTAATTCTATTTCTACATTTTTACCGCCTTTTGCATTTCTCGCCTGAACTAAAAAACTGGTGCTATCATTAAAGGAAAGGTTTTCAAAGGCAAATCTTCCATCCAAAGCGGTAACCGTTTCAAGCACTGCGCCATTTCCGGCGGTGGTGAACAGGGTAACTTTACCCCCGGCAACAGCGCCTCCGTTAGGGGTTACAACTTTGCCGCTTACTGCCAGGCTCTGCTCTGCTTTAAATGTTAAGGGTGGAAATACATCAGCACGCAAATTTTTCCATTCAAAACGCCGCCATCCCTGTGTCAGCATTAAATTGTCAAGTTCAATATTCCCAGCATTGCCTATAGCGGCATTTGTAAAATAATAGTTCGGCTTTTCAACGTACCCTTTAATATCCGAGCTAAGCAAAAGGTTAGAAAGTATTGTTGTTTCGGCAGATTCGTTAACTGGCACTTTTGTGATATTGGTAACAGAAACAGAAAAGCTCCCAACAATGGGCTTTCCAGCTGGATCTGAAACATTTATATCCATGTGGGCTTTTTCACGAGAGCCGAAGGAGGGTTTATTTGTTGCTAAATTAATCTGAAGCTGATCGTTGTGCTTAATAAATACAAGGCGTTCTGCAACTGGCAGGTTTTCTTTAGAGAATAAGGTAAGCTGCAATATCCCGGTAGGAAAACGGCTTCTGGGCACAGTTGCAGCTATTACAGGTTTATCCAGTTTGGTTTTTGAAACATATTGCACTACGCCATTAGATTGTGCAATTAAAGTTATTTCATTGCCTGTAATAAAATTCCGGCTTGCTGATATTTTAATATTCAGATTGGCAGTATCGGTATTTGCTACAGAAAGCACGTACCCTTGTGATATTGCGCTTGGCAAATCAACACGTTTTTCAGAGCCATCAGCAAAAGCAATAATCGCTGTATAGGTGTTTCCTCCTACAGGCGTCATTACAAAACTTCCCATGCCAGCATGCTGAGATTTTAATTCGGCAATCCGGTTATTGTCTCTGTCTACAACATAGCCACTAACATCTTCGCCCAAGCCATTGGCATTTACTGCTTTAAAAGCTACACGCGACCGAATGCTATCTACCAGTTGGCCGCTTTCGGGAAAAAACTGCACATCAACTGCATTGGAGGTAGACTTTACGGGCAGGTTCTTGTACACAAATTGCTTATCAGCGAGCTTTAAACTGATGTTTATTTTTCCTGCCTTTAGGATAAATGGCTGGTTGTTCACAAAGCTGACAGCAAGGTTGCCTTTATCATCGGTAACTCCTTTGCCTTTGGCAATAGATCTAAAGTCCAAAACTACCTCGTATGTTACTTCTTTATTAGCTACAGGCTTGCCATCTAAATCTGCATAATTAATAAGTGCTTCAACCTTTTGGCCGTTTCCAGCTTTAGAAAATGTATAATTTACATTAGCAACCACAGTATTTGTAAGGGCATTGCCAATACTTATTGTTTTATCAAAATAGTATTCTTCTCCAAAATTGCGCATCCAGTTTGTATATGCCCGTATACGATAGTTGCCTTCGTGCAGGCTGTCGGTTAGCGTGAAATCGCCCCAGGCTAACCCAGAAATCAATGGCAGCCTTAATGCCTTTTTTACAGAATCTTTATCATTGATTATATCAACATATAGAATCTTGCTCAATGCCGACAGCCGGTTTTTTTCTGCATTTACCACGTATGCTTTAAACCAGATGGTATCCCCAATTGAATAATAAGGCTTGTCTAAATGCAGGTGGACTTTTTCCTGTGGATAATCGGTGTGTAGGCGCTCAACTTTTGTCAAAAGAGCTTTAAGCGGATCATCATCTGTGGCGCTAAATGCCAATGCTGAGGCAATTGCAAAAAGCAGCAAGAACAGATATTTTTTTTTCATGAAGATCAATAAAAGCCAATTTACATAAATGGCCTGATATTTAACCTAACGCCAAAAAGCTCAAAAACTGTTTTTCCACATCATGCTTTCAACCGGCTTTGTAGTTTTGTTATTGTATTTGGCAGTTCCTTTTGTATTGTACATGTTTTCAATTTCGCCATCTACAACAAAATAAATCAACTGGCCTATTGGCATCCCGGCATAAATGCGCACAGGCTGGGCGCATGATATTTCAAGTGTCCATGTATTGCAAAAGCCAACATCGCCCTTTCCTGCAGTTGCATGTATGTCTATGCCGAGCCTGCCAGTACTTGATTTGCCCTCTAAGAAAGGCACATGAGCATGAGTTTCTGTATATTCTACAGTTACTCCCAGATACAAAGTGCCGGGCTGTAAAACAAAGCCATTTTTGGGTATTTCAAAATGGTCAATTTCATTATGGGCTTTTGCATCAAGTACCCGATCTTTATAAGTAGCAAGATACTTTCCTAAATGCACATCATATGAGTTTGTGCCAAGGCACTCTTGTTCAAAAGGCTCAATAATTATGGTGCCTTTTTCAATTTCCCTAAGGATCAGCTTATCAGAAAGTATCATATTTGCGTTTCAGGATGCGATTTTTGAGGTTTATTGAAGCTGCCAAGTTTGGCAAGGCTCTTTGCTAAAGTATAATTTATTTCAAGGTTTTTAAAATTACTTTATCAATAAATTTGCGGATTCTTTACCTAGGCTTCTTTTTACTTGATAAATTAAATTGGCGCAGATATTGGACAAAAACTTCTAATTTGGCTTTCAATAATGGCTCTTGCATATCATAAACAGCTTAATGGCGGGTCTTCTTTTGCTATTTGGAAAATAGAAGAAACTGCCGAACAGTTATACAGCCAGTTACAGCTAAAAAACCACGAAACTGAATACCTCAATACCCTTATCAATGGCAAGCGCAACCTGCATTGGTTAAGCACCCGTGTGCTTTTGAGAACCATGTTAAATACTGATGAATATATTGATTGCCAGATAGATGAGCATGGGAAGCCCTACCTCACAAATTTTCCTCACCATATTTCATTAAGCCATTCTTATGACTATGCAGCTGTAATGATCAGTAAAAATAGCCCTGTAGGAATTGATATTGAGTTAATAAAAAATAAAATAGAGCGTGTTGCCAGAAAATTTATGAGCCTGGCTGAAATGGATTTTATAAATCCCGATCATCGAATTGAGCATTTGTACATTTGCTGGTGCGCCAAAGAGGCGGTTTACAAAATGTATGGAAAAAAGAATATTTCATTTCTGGAGAATATTAAACTATCCCCATTTGAATGGGCCGATAGTGGCAGTTTTCCTGCATCATTGAATGCAGAAAGCAAAGACCACCCCTATCTAGTTCATTTCCAAAAATTTAATAATTACATGGTTGGTTTGGTTGACGGTGACGAAATTTAAGCACAGCCGATGAATAAAGCCGTGATTTTTGAAGACTGGGGATTGCTTGATTATAAGCATGCCTGGGAAAAACAGGATGAATTATTCGAAAAAACCATTGCACTAAAACTGGCAAATCGCACCCTGGCTGCCCAGCACCCCACTCCAAACCATTTAATTTTTGTAGAACACCCACATGTTTACACTTTAGGAAAGAGCGGGAAATTTGAAAATCTGTTGCTGGATGAAAATGCTCTAAAAGAAAAGAAAGCAGAATATTTTAAAAGCAACCGGGGCGGAGATATAACTTATCATGGCCCAGGCCAGATTGTTGGCTATCCAATTTTAGACCTCGATAATTTCTTTACTGATATACATCTTTATCTGAGAACTTTAGAGGAGGCTATTATCCTTACTTTAATAGATTATGGCATTGAATCGGGCCGTTATTCGGGATACACAGGCGTATGGCTGGATGCTGATAATGCAAACGCCAGGAAAATTGCTGCTTTAGGGGTGCGGTGCAGCCGCTGGGTTACCATGCATGGCTTTGCAATGAATGTTAGCGTTGATCTGGACTATTTTAAAAACATTGTACCATGCGGTATTGACGATAAAGCTGTAACATCCATGGAATATGAGGTAGGCTATAAACCTGATATGGAAGAAGTGAAAAAAATCCTGAAAGGGCATATTTCCGTATTGTTTGGAATGCACCTTCTGTAACCATGAAACTGCTACGCTATGAAATATCTTTGTTATTGCCTAATAGCACTAAATATACTTTCTGGTTGCTCCAGAAAAATTAAATCTGATATGCCTGGTGCGCCTTCCCCTTCTAAAAAAAGCTACAGCTATCTGGCTTTAGGCGATTCATATACTATTGGCGAGTCCGTTTCGCAGCCTGAATCTTTTCCTTATCAACTTGCTTCCCTTTTAACGAAAGAAAGCATTGCAGTTAAAGATATTAAAATCATTGCCCGCACCGGATGGACTACCGATGAGCTAAAGTCGGCTTTGAGCGATGCAAAACTGCCCGGCAAATATGATTTTGTCACCTTGCTGATTGGGGTGAACAATCAATACAGGCATTACGGCGCAGAAACCTATCGAAAAGAATTTGTAGAGCTTTTATATTCTGCCATTTCATTTGCAGGCAATGACAAATCAAAAGTGTTCGTAATATCTATTCCCGACTGGGGCGCAACACCCTTTGCTAAAGGTCAAGACAGGGATAAAATCGCCTTAGAAATCGATCATTTTAATGCTATCAACAAAGAGGAGACTGATAAGGCTGGTGTGCCTTACATAGATATTACGCCCCAGTCAAGAAAAGCTATTAACGATATGTCGCTTGTTGCATCAGACGGGCTCCATCCTTCGGCTAAAATGTATTCCTTTTGGGCAAACCAGCTTTTGCCAAAAATTATTCAAAGGCTAAAGCAGTAGTCTTATTTTGTAAATCTGCTCCTAACTGCTGCATAAATCGCCGGAGCAACAGACAACAAAATAATACCAATGACTACTAATGTAAAATTCTCTTTTACAACGGGCAGGTTTCCAAATAAATAGCCTAATACCAGGAAACTTACTATCCAACTCACACCTCCTGCTACATTATAAAGCGTATATCGGCCAAAAGGCATTTTCCCAATTCCGGCAACGAAGGGGGCAATAGTTCTGATGATAGGCAAAAACCGGCTAAATATTACCGCCTTGCCACCATGCTCATCAAAAAACTGCTGAGTTTTAAGATAATAATCCATTTTAAGGATCCTATTTTCGGGCTTAAAAACCTTAAGGCCTAAATAGCTGCCCATATAATAATTAACAGTATTGCCCAAAATTGCAGCAATACATAAAAGCAGGCCCAGTAGGTAAATGTCAAGCCCGGTGGTTCCTTTTGCAATTAATGCTGCAGCAGCAAACAACAATGAATCGCCAGGTAAAAAAGGGGTTACTACAAAACCGGTTTCTGCAAAAATTATAAAAAAAAGAATGAGGTACGTCCAGGTTTGATACTGGCTAACGATTTCTACCAAGTGCTTATCTATATGGAGCACAAAGTCTATCAGGGCACGGATCAGTTCCAACGGGAGAGAAATTAAGAAGAAAGGAAATTTAAGCGTAGTTGTTCAACATAACAGGCATAACTAACATTAAAACATCTTCTTTTTCATCATTGGTTTGTGGGATAAGAAGGCCTGCCCTGTTAGGCGTGCTCATTTCAAGCGACACTTCCTCACCGCTAAGATTGCCCAGCATTTCAATAAGAAAACGGGCATTGAAGCCTATTTCCATATCCTCGCCTTCATATTGGCAGCTCAATCGTTCGTGTGCTTCATTGGCAAAATCAATGTCTTCTGAAGAAATATTCAATTCGCTGCCGCTAATTTTAAGCCTTACCTGATGCGTAGTTTTATTGGCAAAAATAACTACCCGCCGCAATGAATTTAAAAACAACGATCGGTCTAATGTAAGTTTATTTGGATTGCTTTGGGGGATAACAGCTTCATAATCGGGGTAACGCTCATCAATAAGGCGGCAGATAAGATTTATATTCCCGAAACGGAAAAAAGCACTTGTACTATTATACTCTACGGCAACATTTACATCGTCTGATGGCAGGGATGATTTTAAAAGCGTAAGGGCTTTCTTTGGCAAGATAAACGAAGCAACCGTATCAGACTTGGCATCGCTACGGCGGTAACGCACTAATTTGTGAGCGTCTGTAGAAACAAAAGTGATGTTCTGAGGGCTTAGCTGACAAAAAACACCTGTCATTGCTGGCCGAAGCTCATCGCCGCTTACGGCAAAAAGTGTTTTATTTATGGCTTCAGAAAGCACCGATGCACTCAGGTTTACAGCAGAAGCATTTTCTACTGTAGGTATTTTTGGAAAATCTTCACCGTTCTCTCCGCTCAGTTTATATTTTCCATCTCCTGCGCTAATCTCTATGGCAAAGGTTTTATCATCAATTGAAAAAGAAACAGGCTGATCTGGAAGGGTTTTTAAAGTTTCTAATAATATTTTGGCTGGCACTGCTACTTTTCCATCTTCTTTAGATTCTACAGTGAGCGAGGTAGTCATGCTGGTTTGCAAATCTGTAGCAGAAATAGTAAGGTTGCTATCCTTCATTTCAAATAAGAAATTCTCCAATATGGGCAAAACTGTACTGCTGCTTGAGGCTCCGTTCACGGCCTGCAATTGCTTTAGTAAAGTTGAAGTAGAAACAATAAATCTCATATAAATATTCTTATTGACAATAATAGGGAAAGGATTTTAATATGGCAAAAACAGATTATCAACAATAGAATAAGGCATGATATAGCGGCACCAAGTCCTTTAAATATTACTATTGCCCAGCATACTTCCGTTTGCGATAATAGCTTTGAAATATGCCAAATAATAGAACAAGCACTAAAGGCAAGCCAATATTCAATGCCTGCCAAAATGTTTTTTCATCCCGGGCACGTGCCCTGTCAAGCAAGCGCAGTTTTACCTCTTTATTGCGAAGTTCTATAATCCCTGAATCGTCTGTGAGGTAATCAGCAATGTTGAGCAATAGGTTTTTATTCCCAAATTGCTGCTGTGTATAACGGTCAAACCCTAGCGGGAAAGGCGAATTATCTTTGCTGCTAATCTGATTTTTCAGGATATCGCCATCTCCAATCACAATCATTTTAGTGAACATGCTTTTTGGAGGGAGCTGCACGCTTTCGCGGATGCTGTCCGGTACTGGCCGATTATTAAAATTAGAAGGGAATTCTCCTTCTAGCAAAACTCCCACCGGCAATGGCATGCCTTTAAAAGCTTTAGGATCAAGATTGCGTTCTACCATTTGCAGGGAAATCATCCCTGGCGATTGCATTTTCTGGCTATATGGGGATGAAGACAATATTATTTCTTTCTTGATCCCTTTAACTGCAATTGTATCTATTGTACTGGCAAACTCGCTGCGTATGCCATCTAAATTTTTCATCAGCGGATGCTTTGAAACTGGCATAAAAACAGGATAGAACACCCAGGGAAGCATTTGCACCTGCGCCTGTCCGGCAACATTGCCTACACTAATGGGAATTTGAGCGCAATTCATATCCGCAATAAGGTTGTAGTTTATGCGCACGCCATATTTAAAAAGCATATCGTCTAAATTCAACTGCTTGATAAAAGTCATTTGCTGACCACCATGCCCTTGCATGCTATCAAGCTCTGCATTTACGTTATCTATTGTCCATAGCACCCGCCCGCCGTGCATCACAAAATAATCTATCTTATACTTCTCATCCTCTGTAAAAGCCTTATCGGGCTTGGGCACCACAAGCAACTTTAATTTATCCAAACCTGCAAATGTGACTTTTTTCAGGTTGATGCGCCCGGCTTCATACCCGTCGCCCAAAGAAGCCATTGCATCATAAAGCTGTAAGTCAGTTAACTCTCCGTGCCCTTCTGTAAAACCTATTCTGGGCCTGCCAGATGTGGCAGCTTTTTTTATGGCGCTTGAAAAAGCATATTCAAGGTTTTGCACAGAATTGTTCAGTATTTCTTCTGCCTGATCTGGAGTTGCGCCCACACGGCTCTGAAATAGCTTTACGGGAATTTGCAAGCCATTATATGTTATCAGCGCTGCTGGAAATATTATTTTCTGAGTTTGCCCGCTTTCTGTTGCCACGTTTAGGTTAGTTGGCTCAAGCCCTTTGCTAACCAGCTCATCATACGTTTGCTGCTGTACAGCTTCGGTGCCCACTGAAGGATTTACAAAATCAAAAT
>JAYVNR010000305.1:0-2891 GCA_043758305.1 Pedobacter sp.
CTCATAGCCTTCTTTTTTAAGCACCTCGTACAAATAGGCTTTTGATGCATTGGTTTTAACAAGCGCCGCATCTAAAAACTCCCTATCCTGATAAGCCGCGATAGCTGCCCTAAGCGAAGTTGCAGTTATCGGCATTGGCCCGGAAGAATACATATCCATAATTTTAATTGTGGCAGGCTGTGCTGCTATGTAACCAATACGAAGGCCTGCAAACCCATATAATTTAGAGAATGTGCGGGCAACAATTACATTTTCCATTTCTTTTACTGCGCCCATCATGGTTGCGGTTTGAGGGTTAGGAAGATAATCGATATAGGCTTCATCAACAAAAACGAGAGCTTTCTTAGAAACTCTTTCGCAAAATGCTTTTAGTTTGGCTGTATCAACAACTGTAGCTGTGGGGTTATTTGGGTTGCATATATAAACCAGCCTTGTATTATTGTCAACCGTTTTTTCCATAGCATCCAGATTAAGTTTATAATCAGCAGTTAGTGGCACCTTGATTATTTTAGCGCCAAACTGTTCAGCAGTTTCTGGCAGGTCGCTGTAGCTTGGGTCGGCGGTTATAATATTTCCGCCATTTTTACTGTAATACATGGCAGCTGCATGCAACAAAGAGGTTGAGCCTGCTGAAAGAAGGATATTTTCTCTCTTAAGCCCTTCAAAGGCTGCAATTTTATTTGGCAGATCATCTTCGAACATAAACGGGTACTGATAGCTGGAATCTATAGCATCAATCAAGGCTTTTTTCGCTTTGGGCGATGGGCCGAAAGGATTCTCATTGGCAAATAACCGGGCTTTTAATTCTGGCGGAGCAGAAAGCGCTATTTCTTTTTCGGTTGCCTGGGCTTTGAAACCATTTTTCATGGGCCTTGCCATTACCTGATTAAAAGTTCCGGAAAGGAATGTAATCCCGCCAGCTAAAAATGCACTAGATTTAATCCAGTTGCGCCTGTTCATTGAGGTTGCCATGTTGTTTGGGGTTTGAGGTGTTGTTCTGGGTGAGTTGTTGATTTAATGATTATATGTTGCTATTATCCCTTGTTCGCCGGATATGTTATCCTTTGTTCTGTAGCTCTGGAATGGATACTTGCTACCACACTTCGGGCAGATTCAAAAGCTCCTGCCATCCATGCATTTAAATATGTGGTATGCTCCCCTGCAAAATAAACCTGCTTATCGGGCTTTAGCAAAGCCTGGTACAATGATTTTCGGGTTTCATTTGAATAAACCGCCCATCCGCCCAAATTGAATTTAGTTTTGTGCCAGCTAACAGAGAAAGAATTTTCAAACTCTGTATTGTATTGAGAATGAATTTTGCTTCCTTTCTCTAATGCAAGCTTTTGCCGATCTGGGTAGGAGAGGTCGCCAGTTTTTTTGGCTTTATCATTAAAGTTATAATAGCCTATCAGTATGCCTTTTTTGCTTAAATAATCATTTGATGGGTAAAATATTTGGGTCAGTTCATTATTGGTATGGGTTATGCCACCATAAATGTGCTCATCTTCTTCCCAGAAACGGCGCTTGAACTGTAGGCCAATTTTTCCCGTCTGTATGTAAGGGATAAAATCTATTGCCCTACTTACATCCGAAGAGAAATTATGTTCAATATTGCTAAGCACAGGCAATGGAAGCGTGCAAATGCACATATCCGCAGAGATTGATTTTTCGCCCTGAGCATCTTTATACCGCACTTTAACTCCTTCAGAAAGGTTTTGTATCGATATTGCCTCTGCACCTGGTTTTAGCATCGGGCCAACTTTCTTTTCAAGAGCTTTAGCGATCATATCCATTCCGCCTACTGCCTGGAACATAGTCATTTGCAGTTCGTAAGTATATTCTGCCACGTTATAAAAATCAGGATCCAGCAATCCGGAGCCTAACATATCGGCTAAACGATGCGGTTCTGCAATTGTGCCAGCTTTATTTCCCGCCCCCGGAGGGTCTAAATATCCCCGTCTTGCGGAAGCCTTATATAGTTTATCAATATCTAAACCGCCTTCTGCTTTAAGATATTCGAGTATTTTAGCGCCATCTTCCTTGCTCATGCCCAAATCAAGGCTATTCTGGTCTATAGCTTTTGCAAGCAATTCTGATGTGTATCCACGCATATCATTATGCACTTCCCTTACCCGGATTTTTTTATTGGAGAGATTGCCCTTGCCTTCGCTGAAATAATATGCGCCTTCGTTAACGTTGTTATAAACCTGTATAGGTACGCCCAATTCTTTGCAATATTGAAGGGTAAGCTCATGATTATGTGGAATGCGGGATGGGCCAGCGTTAAAATACAGCCCATCATCAAATTTTGCTGTTACAGCAGGGATACCTGTTTCGGTATGTTCAGAACCATTCCTGATACTCCAGCACCTGCCGCCACTGCGCTTTCTGGCTTCCAGGATAGTGCATTGATATCCAAGTTTGGAAAGCTCGTATGCCGAAGCCATTCCGCACAAGCCGCCACCTAAAATTATTATATGTTTCCCATCACCACGGCCTTCAAGCTTAAAGGCGTGTGCTGGCGAAGTTTTTAACATTCCTAAAGCTAACATGGCGGGATAAGTACCGCCCGCAAAAAGAGCGCTCTTGCTTAAAAAATCTCTCCGAGATAAGTTTTTCAAGTTTAGCTTTGATTATTAGGCTATTGTGAATTCTAAATATAGAGTTTTATAGCATAAATAATAAATTGAAAGCAAAAATTCTTTAATTTGCCTTATGCCTTTATTGAAAAAATTGCTTCACAAGCATTGCCAAAATTTTATTGACGAGCGTATTGCAGCAGCCAGGAAGGCTATAGAAAACTCTCAGGATGCCTCTAAGAATGACACAAAAAGCAGCGCAGGAGATAAATATGAAACCGGCAGAGCCATGGCTCAGCAGGATATAGACCG
>JAYVNR010000306.1:0-2891 GCA_043758305.1 Pedobacter sp.
CTCATAGCCTTCTTTTTTAAGCACCTCGTACAAATAGGCTTTTGATGCATTGGTTTTAACAAGCGCCGCATCTAAAAACTCCCTATCCTGATAAGCCGCAATAGCCGCCCTAAGCGAAGTTGCGGTTATCGGCATTGGGCCGGAAGAATACATATCCATAATTTTTATAGTTGCAGGCTGTGCTGCTATGTAACCAATACGAAGGCCTGCAAAACCGTATAATTTAGAGAATGTGCGGGCAACAATTACATTTTCCATTTCTTTTACTGCGCCCATCATGGTTGCGGTTTGAGGGTTAGGAAGGTAATCGATATAGGCTTCATCAACAAAAACGAGAGCTTTCTTAGAAACCCTTTCGCAAAATGCTTTTAGTTTGGCTGTATCAACAACTGTAGCTGTGGGGTTATTAGGGTTGCATATATAAACCAGCTTTGTATTATTGTCAACAGCTTTTTCCATAGCATCCAGATTAAGTTTATAATCAGCAGTTAGTTGCACCTTGATTATTTTAGCGCCAAACTGCTCGGCAGTTTCTGGCAGGTCGCTGTAGCTTGGGTCGGCAGTTATAATATTTCCGCCATTTTTACTGTAATACATGGCAGCTGCATGCAACAAAGAGGTTGAGCCTGCCGAGAGAAGTATGTTCTCCCGCTTGAGCCCCTCGAAAGCTGCAATTTTATTCGGTAGGTCATCCTCGAACATAAAGGGGTACTGATAGCTGGAATCTATAGCGTCAATTAAGGCTTTTTTCGCTTTTGGCGATGGGCCGAAAGGGTTCTCATTGGCAAATAATCGGGCTTTTAATTCTGGAGGGGCAGAAAGCGCTATTTCTTTTTCGGTTGCTTGGGCTTTGAAAACATTTTTCATAGGCCTTGCCATTACCTGATTAAAAGTTCCTGAAAGGAATGTGATCCCGCCAGCTAAAAATGCACTAGATTTAATCCAGTTGCGCCTGTTCATTGAGTTTGCCATATTGTTTGGGGTTTGAGGTGTGGTTCTGGGTGAGTTGTTGATTTATTGCTTATATGTTTCTATTATCCCTTGTTCGCCGGATATGTTATCCTTTGTTCTGTAGCTCTGGAATGAATACTTGCTACCACACTTCGGGCAGATTCAAAAGCGCCTGCCATCCATGCATTTAAATATGTGGTATGCTCCCCGGCAAAATAGACCTGCTTATCGGGCTTCAGCAAAGCCTGGTACAATGATTTTCGGGTTTCATTTGAATAAACCGCCCAGCCGCCCAAATTGAATTTAGTTTTGTGCCAGCTAACGGAATAAGACTTTTCAAACTCTGTATTGTATTGAGGATGAATTTTGCCTCCTTTCTCTAATGCAAGCTTTTGCCGATCCGGGTAGGAGAGGTCGCCAGTTTTTTTGGCTTTATCATTAAAATTATAATAGCCTATCAGGATGCCTTTTTTGCTTAAATAATCATTTGAAGGGTAAAAAATTTGGGTGAGTTCATTATTGGTATGGGTTATGCCACCATAAATGTGCTCATCTTCTTCCCAGAAACGGCGCTTGAACTGTAGGCCAATTTTTCCGGTTTGTATATATGGGATAAAATCTATTGCCCTGCTTACATCCGAAGAAAAATTATGTTCAATATTGCTAAGCACAGGCAATGGAAGCGTGCAAATGCACATATCCGCAGAAATTGATTTTTCGCCCTGAGTATCTTTATACCTCACTTTAACTCCTTCAGGAAGGTTTTGTACCGATATTGCCTCGGCACCTAATTTTAGCATAGGGGCTACTTTCTTTTCAAGGGCTTTAGCGATCATATCCATGCCTCCTACTGCTTGAAACATCGTCATTTGCAGTTCGTAGGTATATACTGCCACGTTGTAAAAATCGGGATCCAGCAATCCCGAGCCTAACATATCGGCTAAACGATGAGGTTCTGCAATTGTGCCAGCTTTATTTCCCGCCCCCGGAGATTCTGAATATCCTCGTCTCGCGGAAGCCTTATAAAGCTTATCAATATCTAAACCACCTTCTGCTTTAAGATATTCGAGTATTTTGGCTCCATCTTCCTTGCTCATGCCCAAATCAAGGCTGTTTTGGTCTATAGCTTTTGCAAGCAATTCTGATGTGTAGCCACGCATATCATTATGCACTTCTCTTACCCTGATTTTTTTATTGGAAAGACTGCCTGTGCCTTCGCTGAAATAATATGCGCCTTCGTTAACATTGTTATAAACTTGTATAGGTACGCCCAGTTCTTTGCAATACTGAAGGGTGAGCTCATGATTATGTGGAATGCGGGATGGGCCAGCGTTAAAATACAGCCCATCATCAAATTTTGCTGTTACAGTAGGCATACCTGTTTCGGTATGTTCAGAACCATTCCTAATGCTCCAGCATCTGCCACCTGTGCGCTTCCTCGCTTCCAGGATAGTGCATTGATACCCAAGTTTGGAAAGCTCGTATGCCGAAGCCATTCCGCACAAGCCCCCACCTAAAATTACAATATGTTTCCCATCGCCACGGCCTTCAAGCTTAAAGGCATGTGCTGGCGAAGCTTTTAACATTCCTAAAGCTAACATGGCTGGATAAGTACCGCCCGCAAAAAGGGCGCTCTTGCTTAAAAAATCTCTCCGGGATAAGTTTTTCAAGTTTAGCTTTGATTATTAGGCTATTGTGAATCCTAAATATAGAGTTTTATAGCATAAATAATAAATTGGAAGCAAAAATTCTTTAAATTGCCTTATGCCTTTATTGAAAAAATTGCTCCACAAGCATTGCCAAAATTTTATTGAAGAGCGTATTGCAGCAGCCAAGAAGGCAATAGAAAACTCTCAGGATGCCTCTAAGAATGACACAAAAAGCAGCGCAGGAGATAAATATGAAACCGGCAGAGCCATGGCTCAGCAGGATATAGACCG
>JAYVNR010000307.1:0-2887 GCA_043758305.1 Pedobacter sp.
AGCAGTTAAACCTATCAGAAACCGGCAAAGAAATATTAAAATACTGGCAAGAGAACAGCATTTTTGAAAAGAGCATTTCTAATCGCCCGGCTTCAAAACTATATACATTTTACGAAGGCCCTCCTTCTGCCAATGGCATGCCTGGCATCCACCATGTTATGGCACGTGCTATAAAAGACATTTTTTGCCGTTACAAAACCCTAAAAGGATTTCAGGTTAAACGAAAAGGCGGTTGGGATACGCACGGCTTGCCCATTGAGCTTGCTGTAGAGAAAACCCTTGGCATTACCAAAGATGATATTGGCAAAAAGATCTCTATCGAAGACTATAATGCAGCCTGCCGCAAAGAAGTAATGCGTTACACAGATGTGTGGAATGATCTTACCGAAAAAATGGGCTATTGGGTAGATCTTGAAAATCCTTATATCACCTACGAGAACGAATACATAGAAACCCTTTGGTGGATTTTAAAGCAGCTTTATAACAAGGGCTGGCTATATAAAGGATATACAGTGCAGCCTTATTCCCCCAAGTCTGGAACAGGCCTTAGCTCCCATGAGCTTAATCAGCCTGGCACCTATAAAATGGTGAAAGACACTAGCATTGTAGCACAATTTAGGCCTAAAAAAAATCAGGAGCACCCGCTTATCCCGGTATTATTTGAAGATGAAAATGAAGATACAGCAATCCTTGCCTGGACCACCACTCCCTGGACGCTTCCTTCTAACTGTGCATTGGCAGTTGGAGCAAAAATAGATTACGTAAAAGTAAAAACCTTTAATCAATACACCTTTGCATCCGTAAGCGTTGTGCTTGCCAAAGCTTTGGTCTCGAAATATTTTAAGGCTGAGGGGGAGAACCTATCATTCTTAGATTTTAAAGAAGGCGATAAAGTAATACCGTGGCAGGTAACTGCCGAATTGAAGGGCGCAGATCTGATTGGCATACGCTATCACCAATTAATGCCATACGTTACCAATGAACAATTGGAAGCAAATGCCTTCCGCGTAATCCCTGCAGATTTTGTTACCACTGATGATGGTACTGGCATTGTGCATACCGCATCTGTTTTTGGAGCAGACGATTTCAGGGCGTGCAAAGAAAATAATGTGCCTTCTGTGATGGTACACGATGAAACAGGCAAAGAAGTGCCACTTGTAAATAAACAGGGCAAGTTTGTTGATGAGGTAACGGATTTTGCCGGGCTGTATGTAAAAGAAGAATATTATAGCAAAGAAGAACGCGAAGCTCCAGGTTTTAGAGCTACCGATGTTCTAATCGCTATTAAATTAAAAGAAGATAATCAAGCTTTTGATGTAAAAAAATATGAGCACAGTTATCCTCACTCATGGCGTACTGATGAGCCAATTTTATATTACCCCTTAGATAGCTGGTTCATTAAAACTACGGCTGTAAAAGATAAACTGGTTGATCTTAACAAAACTATTAACTGGAAGCCGGAGGCAACTGGCACAGGCCGTTTTGGCAACTGGTTAGAAAATCTGGTAGACTGGAATCTATCCCGCTCTAGATATTGGGGAACCCCTTTGCCTATTTGGCGATCTGAAGATGGAAAAGAAGAAAAGTGCATAGGCTCAATAGAAGAATTAAATGCAGAGATAGGCCAATCGATAGAAAAAGGTTTTATGCCTATTGGTTTTCATTTAGCTGATATGCACAGACCGTATGTTGATGATGTAGTGCTTCTGTCTGCTACAGGAGCAAAAATGTTCCGTGAGCCCGACCTTATAGATGTTTGGTTTGACAGCGGTGCTATGCCGTATGCGCAATGGCATTTTCCTTTCGAAAATAAAGAAGCATTCAAAGATGCCTATCCAGCAGACTTTATTGCCGAAGGCGTTGACCAAACCCGCGGATGGTTTTTTACGCTCCATGCCATAGCAGTAATGTTGAGCGAAAGCAGCGATGAAGTTAAAGCCATCAACCTGGAAGTTGGCAATAAAGGGATTGCTTTCAAGAATGTTATATCCAATGGGCTGGTGCTTGATAAAAACGGCAACAAAATGTCTAAGCGCTTGGGCAATGGCGTAGACCCGTTCGAAACTATTGAAAAATACGGCGCCGATGCCAGCCGCTGGTACATGATCAGCAATGCGTCGCCCTGGGACAATTTGAAATTCAATAGCGAAGGCATAGATGAAGTGCGCCGCAAGTTTTTCGGCACACTATATAACACTTATGCATTTTTTGCTTTGTATGCCAATATTGATGGTTTTAGCTACGCTGAAGACGAAATCACGATAGAAAACCGTCCGGAAATTGACCGCTGGATAATTTCTTTGTTAAACTCGCTTTCAAAGGAAGTTGACAGCCATTATGCAGATTTTGAGCCTACAAAAGCCTCCCGTGCAATTCAGGAATTTGTAGATGAACACTTGAGCAACTGGTATGTGCGCTTGTGCCGGCGCCGTTTCTGGAAAGGCGATTATACTGAAGATAAGATATCAGCCTATCAAACATTATATACCTGCTTAAACAGTATTGCAAAATTAATGTCGCCAATTGCGCCATTTTTTAGCGACAGGTTGTTTCTTGATTTAAATGCAGCAACACAAAAAGAAAAGGCAGAATCTATTCACCTTACAGATTTTCCCAAATATGAGCCAAAGTTAGTAGATGCTGAGCTTGAAGAAAGGATGGCTATAGCGCAGAATATCTCCTCCCTTATATTATCGCTGAGAAAAAAAGTGGGGATAAACGTACGCCAGCCTTTAAATAAAATATTGGTGCCTGTGCTTAATAACGGTTTCCAGAAAAACGTAGAAAAAGTTAAAGACCTGATCCTTTCTGAAACCAACATCAAAAGCATTGAATTTATTAACGATACGGCAGGCATTATCACCAAAAAGATCAAGCCTAACTTTAA
>JAYVNR010000308.1:0-2886 GCA_043758305.1 Pedobacter sp.
GCTTTTATTTAATTGATTAAAAAATATTTTTCTTGCCCTAAATTTAGGGACTGCAAAGATAGGGATATTTATTTATTTGGCAAGTGAGCGGGGAAGAAATTTATGGGTTGTGAGTTAAAGGTGTTGGGTTGTGGGTGGCCGGTTTGGGGAGTGAGTTCGCTTTTAAATGTTAGATAAGGGTGTAAAGAAACGGGGTGATTATTTAGGGGAAGATTAAAAGGTTTGGAAACGGACGGGCTGTGGTGCTTGGGTGGGGCTAGTCCCGCTGTTCACTTTAGCCCTCGTGCCTCGGGGCTGCCGTTGCCATCGGGTTTATTAACAAGGGGCAATGCAGGGCACTTTATACCATTAAGTTGATTTAATAGTTAAGTTTTAATTTTAGCGCCCATGTCCGTAGAGTTCAGCGCAGCGCCTCTACAAATTCATCAATAGAAAAGAGCCTCTGGCTCGTAATGGAGTGTGAAACTCCTCCTTATAACCAATCCTTAGAACCTTTCGGAACTCTAAGGACAGGCGGTGGCTCATGGCGTGGCCAGTTCTGCAAGTACGAGAAGATTTTTATAATCAAAAATAACTATAGCCTATATTTGTATTTAGAGTTGAAATAAGTAATAGGTTTTATGAAATTCACAAAAGATAGCATATTAAACAAATTGCGAGTTCTCAAACCTGCTTTAATAAAAAAATACCCTATCAGCGAATTGGCTCTGTTTGGGTCTTTTGCCCGAGGCGATTTTAATGAAAACAGCGATATTGATATTTTGGTCGACTTTAACGCATCTATTGGCCTGGGTTTTTTCAGGCTTGCTAATGAGCTGGAAGATGAGCTTAATACAAAGGTGGATTTGGTGACAAGGAAGGGAATCAAAAAACACTATCTGCCGTATATAGAAGAGTCGCTCATACAAATATGACCGAGAGGAACATCCAGCTTTGGCTTCAGGATATTGCAGGCTCTATAATTAATATCCAAAATTTTGTAAGAGGGATGGATTATGATGCATTTTCCAATACTCTACAAGCAAAACATGCAGTTCTGCATAATTTTTCAATTCTCGGCGAAGCTGTTTCTAAAATACCGGTTGACTATAAGTCCATGCATCCAGAAGTAGAATGGAATGAGATAAAGAGCTTTAGGAATTATGTTGTACATGAGTATTTTGGGCTAGACGACAGTATTGTATGGAGCATCATTGTAACAGATCTTAACCCGGTGCTTAAAAAGATTTTACATTAATTAGGGGATAGTTAAGATGTGGCGGCTTTGGGCTTAGAGTCCGTCTAAAATAGGGCAAAGTAGGAACGAGCGGCACGCTGGCACCATCCGGGCTATTTCTAAGTTAACATTTTGGTTTTTTCTATTTTAACATATTAAAATGGCGGTTATAGATATTCTAAAACTTATAATGATTTGATTGCTTTAGCCTTATTTTCGTAATATTTTGCTTGTTCTATATCATTGAATGCTTTTAGTGCTGAAGAATAATACGAAAAAATATTCTGTGCGTAAATTTTGAAATCGTTGTCTTTACTGTAAAACTCATTCCATCTTTGCGGATCATCAACAATTTTTTCAAGATCATTTATTCGTGAATCCAGCAATCTCCTTACGCCTGGGGCGGATTTCGTTTTAGCAAATCCATAAGCACTAAGATTCATTATTTCATAATCGTGGGGATTGTTTTCAAGATATTTTATCCCATATTCCGCTGCCTCTTCAAAAGTAAACGAGTCATCAGAAGCATTAAATAATTTTAATAAAGCATCTCTATCATTTGGATTAGCTTTCAAAGTTTTTTTCTGTCGGCTTTGCCTTAATCCTAATATAACTGCGGCAAATACAACCATAATTATTGCTATAATCATAAGAAATATTTTTGCCTACTCTTTCAATATGCAGTTTTCGGCTTCGCTGGTAGTGCAATTATGTAGCGTCAAACAGTTAGTGGTTGTTAGTTACGTCCTAAATGCTGATTTACGAGTGCCTACAACTTGTAAATGTACGTATGTTTCATCAATAGGCAAGTTGTATTTTTGTCCTAAATTCTTGATATGTAAATAAATAACAAAATAACGCAATCCACAACCCCCTCTCTAGCTTAAGTTTACTTCAGGACAGAGCAAAGCTAACTTAATGCCCTATCTATAATAGAAAAATTTATTTATCAGCAAGCTAAAATTGCAAACTTAAGCAGGAACAAGAAGCAAAAATATCTATATTATATTAACAGCCCTTTACTATACTGCAGGTTCGGAAATACACTGCTTTTACTTTCCTATTGACTATATTTCCTGCAACAATATTAACTATTATAATCATGATTTACCAAATTGAAAACCCTCTAAATCAACTACTTGATTCATTATATTTATATTCAGCAAAACAAGATGGACAACATATGTTAGTTAAAATTGGATATTGCGAAGCGTTCTATCTGCTAACTAAAAACAACGAGATCAGTAAATGGTCTATGAATAATAAATCGGCAAATCAGCTTCATGGGAAACTATTAATAGACATTGGGGAAGCAATAGATAACAATATTATTTTCACCCTTAGCGAGTAAGACATCTTATAAAAAGATATGCAGCATCTAAAGTTAGATGATGATGAACTAGATTTCGATTTTATAATAATGCCATTATACCCCCTGGCTTAAGTATGGCGTAGGGCAAAGCAAAGCCTAATTTAATGCCCAATCAATAACAGAAAGTATAAAACTTTCACTTATCAGCAAGCTTAACCCAGAATGGCATGGGAAATCATTTAGCAGTCCAATAGAATAATTTCCCGTTTTGGGAACTATTTGTATCTTTGTTTAAATACGAGCTTTGAGAATTATCGCAAAAAAGATATTACGCGAATTTTGGGAAAAGCATTCTGAC
>JAYVNR010000309.1:0-25252 GCA_043758305.1 Pedobacter sp.
AATCTCCTGATGAGGTGTGCCTGATTGATGTGCGGGAAGAGCATGAATTTGAAGCGTACAACATTGGTGGACAAAACATCCCATTATCAGATATTGCTGATGAAGTAAAAAAATTCCCCCTAAATAAAAAGCTGGTTTTTTGTTGCCAATCAGGGCAGCGGAGCAAAATGGCTGTTAATTTAGCCAGAGATATTTATACTGGCGAACTATACAGTTTAAAAAACGGGCTCTTTTAAATGGATGCTCATTATCCAACAGTGCTTAGCATTGCCGGTTCTGATAGTGGAGGAGGTGCGGGCATACAGGCAGATATAAAAACTATAAGCGCATTGGGCTGCTATGCTGCTACCGCAATTACGGCAGTAACGGTGCAAGATACGAAAGGCGTATTCGCCATCTGGCCAGTTCCTCCACAAATTCTGGAATCTCAGATAAAAGCAGTTGTTGAAGATATCTGTCCCGCTGTTATTAAAATTGGCATGACCTATAATGCTGGCCTTATTAATGCTATAGCTTCTGTTTTGAAGGAATGCCCCGGAATCCCGATAATTTTAGACCCTGTTATGGCAGCCAGTAGCGGACAAAGTTTAGCAGAAAGTGGGTTTTTATTAGCAATGGCCAGTGAGCTGTTCCCCTTAGCCCGACTTGTTACCCCTAACATTGACGAAGCTGCTGCATTGGCAATAATGCCCGTAAAAACTGTTGAGGATATGAAGCAGGCTGCTTTAAAAATTCTGCAAATGGGCAGTTATGCAGTTTTGATTAAAGGCGGGCATTTAACAGGAGAGGACTTATACGACTTTTACGTGGACAAAACCGGGGCAGAACAATTATTCCAGTCGAAGAAGATCGTTAGCAACAATACCCATGGCACAGGCTGCACCCTCTCCTCTGCAATTGCATCCTTTCTAGCCCTTGGAGAAGATTTGATCACTTCCATTGGCAAGGCCAAAACTTATGTGCACTTGGCTATTGAAGCGGGCCAAGAGGTAAAAACCGGAAAAGGCCATGGGCCATTGAACCACTTTTTTGATCCGGTAAAAATGGTGAAGAAGGCTTAGCTATCAGAAAAGTTTAGCCAGCCTTAACTGGTAGAGCTTTTCTTCATTCGATACGCCATAGCTAAAATCTGCCAGTATAAAGTTGAAGGGAGAAAGCAAAACGCCGGCACCATAGCCCGAATGCCTTTTTTTAGAGTTTTCGGAAGGTTTCCAAACACGCCCTTGGTCATAAAAAACGTGCAGTCCAGCTTTACCGTTAAATAGATAGCTTTTTACATTTTGCATATAGCGCAATTCATTGCTGTTATAAGCGGTTGTATTCCCGCGAAAGCGGTTGAAACGAAAACCTCTTAAATTTTGACCGCCGCCTATTGCGGGGTATTGATAAAACTCTGGATTTCCGGTAACTGCTGCTGCTCCTGAGCTTATAGCCAATGAAAAGTTAGAAATGAGCGGAATGTATAACTGGAGATCTGCAGTATAAGATGTAAAAGATTTATTGCCCTGCTCCAGGTTTTTTGAATATGCTGCAGATGCCGAAAAACTGTATCCGCTAACAGGTGCAACAGAATCATCAAGGCTTGCCAGCCTGTAATTAAACCGCGGGCCAACATACGAATGCAGCTTTAGCAAATTGGGTTGTGAAACTGAAACTGGATTTATAAAACGGCTTGCATCATTTATTAAAGAGATAGTTTTATAGAATCCTACAAATTCTACGGTGCTTTTTCCAATAGTTCTTGTTAAACCAATATCCCCTGAAAATTCTTTGCTCCGCAGCGTATTATATTCGTAGTTTTTATTTGATAAGATTGTTTCATTCCCCAGGCCATAAAAATTTGTCCATCGCACAAAATCATAATTTGCAGATAATGGAACATCCCAATTTCCTATAAGTTTTGGGAACAGGCCACGATAATTAAAGCTAAAAGCTTTTTGGCTTATGGAATAATTAATCCCCACATCTTGTTTATAAGCAAATGGCAGTTTTCTCCATTCATGGTGCAAAACAGCATAGCCTATGCCAACAAATAACCTGTCTTCAGTATTGTAAAATATGGTAGGCTTAAATCCGGCTTTGTCATACAAAAAGCTTCTGTACACATATTTATGGATATTGCTATCGGCAGAAAGCTGCAAACGGGTTTTTCCAAAGCTGTCAAACTGGTTTGCATTGTTATCATAAATTTGGGTTTTATTGCTATTGCCAGCTACCAAGGACGTATTTCTGTAGATATCAGTTTGTGGCCCTCCAATCAGCCTTACTTTAATTCCTTTGGAAACATCCCCATCTATAGAATAGGTATCCTTTCCGGATAAACCGAATAACCGAATCTCTTCGGTTTCTTTGCTATTAAATTCACGTGAATAATAGGGGTTTCCTTTTTTCCCTCCCGATGCATCAGATGGATAAATTTTAACGGAAGTGATGTTGTCATTCAGGCGCTTAACTTCAAAATAATCCGACTCTTTTGTGCCTAAAACTTCTACTTCTTTAGCAAGGAAATTATAATAGGTTGCAGTGTAATCAAGTATTTGTTCACGCCTGTTTTTCAATTTTGAAATAATGGCGGCACCTGAGATTGCATATATTTCCGGCGGCAATTGCTTAACGGATTTTTCGATTGTAGAATCGGGCAGAGCTTGTTTAAGCTCATTGGCAATGCTCATCCACTCGCTGGCCGACAATTGGTTGGTAAAAAGCCGATCAATGCCACGCTCCTCATAATTAAAGGTTTTAACATCGCCAACCTTGTCTTTAAAACTTTGAAAGTAGCTCATCCCAGATGATGCAATGGCCAGGCTTAAAAGCACACCATCATATTTAAAATAAACCTGGTCTTTATCAATTGGCAGGGCTTCATAGGTTATTTTATTGCCGTCAGCTTTAGCTCCCCAAGCCCACTGTCCTTCATGCCTGTCCCAATTCCCAATCAGCATATCAAATAACCTTGCCTTAAGAAATCTTTTTTGGTCAAGCTGATAATTGCTGCTTTTGTATAAATTTTCAAGAACTGTATCTGTATCAAAATAGTCCGGGAATTTCCCTAAGGTTTTTGATGCCGTCCAATGGCTGTTTGGCTTTTCCTCAAATAGATAAAGGTCATTCCCAAACTTTACATTGAATGTATCTAAAGCTGGCTGTTTGGGCAAATACACATATTGAGGGTTGGTATGATAAATGCCTGCGCTCTGCTCCATAATGGGCAAAGATGTAGCCGCATATGGAAACGACATGGAAACTTCGTCGTTTACCAGTTTCTCAATAAAAGTGTTTTTGAAAACTTCCGGTAACACTTTTCCCAGGGTTTTATCAACAGAATGGAGTTTGTAGGCTCTTTCTGCCTGATCTTTTAATTGCAAGGATTTAGACTGATGCCCGCCACCGGCCTTAACGGGATATAAGCCTCCTTTAGCCGTATCAAGTTTTAATATAGGAAATTTGACAGGAGCAGCCCATTCTGTACGATAATTTTTGCCCCATAAAAATTGATGGAGCGCAGGCCTCTTGTACTGAGGGCCCGCCGCTATGGTTTTGTATGCAGAACTATCTTTAGCAATAGGCTGCTGGCTATAAGCCAGTTGCATGCAAGTAGCCAATATCAATACAGAAACACTAACACCTTTTAAGGCAATGCGCATATCATCTTTTGTTTACATTCAGTATCAGCTCTGCTGAACATCTCCACATAAACCCTCTGAGGACATGATTGTTTTATCAGGCAAGAACGGGATAGCTGATGCACCTTGCTAATTACGTAAATTTCTCATATTGTGCTCTCGCAAAATTGAATGCCCCATAACAAACAAGGCCGATGGCAACTGCTCCAAGCAAATAAGGGTCATAAGTTCCCTGACCTAAAAAGCCCAATGCTTTAGATGTATCGCCAGCCTGCGAAGGGCTTGAATTTAGCGCAGCTTTTATGAACAGCCAGCCAATTATTAGCCATACTATCCCACGTGCCAAATAACCGATTTTTCCGGCAATTAACAATGCTTTCTTGCTTTCAGAGCTGCCAGCTTTATCGGCATGCTTCTTATATTTATTAGAAAGGGCGTAATACTTCTGGTAAAAGCCAACTCCTATAAATATTGCAGCTGCCAGTCCCACCAACCATTGGCCATAAGGCTTGCTAAACAGTTCTTCCGCCATGCCTTGTTTGCTGTCTTTTGTACTGCTTGCGGAAGAAAAAACCTCCTTTGCAGCATACAATGAAAGCGACGCATAAATTAATCCACTGAATAGATAGCGCCCACGTGCGGCTAAGCCTTTTATGCCTTTTCCTTTATGTTCTGTATCGCCAAATGCTTCAATTCCACGCCAGATGGAATAAAATGCAAGCCCTAAAGCAATTATGCCCAACATTACTTTGCCTCCGGGCTGCTGGTATACGAGAGCAAGTACCCCCGACTTATCAGCATTTGTGGAGGATTGCCCATTAATATTAAAAGCTGACATAAACGCTAATGTTCCAAGCAGGCAGTACACAATGCCTTTGGTTATGAGCCCGGCCTGGGCAATGGGCTTAACATTAGAGATAAGTTTCGATGATGTTGATATCCGGACCATCAAGTCTGTGGGTTTGTTGTTTTTTTCTGAAAAAATATAGTTATAAGCAATGCCAATCCGCCAAGCACGGCGCATATCATAAAACCCCATTGCAAACCTAATGCCTGGGAGATTGCTCCCATCAGCAATGGGCCGATCATATCGCCTAACTCTTTAAAAGAACCAGCCAGGCCCATAGTTGCCCCCATTTCATTTTCTTTGGAAAGCTTGCTCACCAGCGCATCAGTATTTGTCCATACAACACCTATCCCAATCCCGGCTACAATACAGGTAACAATTAAAAGCGTACCAGTTGCAAATGCAATGCCTGCTATTGAAATGCAGGATAATGCCATTCCAATTCTGATAATCAGTATCGCATTGAATTTATCTGAAAGCCAGCCCGCAACGGGCTGCACCAGTAAATAGGCAAGTGTTGTGGCTGTGAGCATTAGCCCGGTATTAAAAGCGCTGTAACCTAACTGATGGATGCGCACTGGCAAAAAACCGAAAAGTATGCCCACAAAAAACATATTGATCACAATTATGAAGAACCATGGCATTAAGGTTTTATTCTTAAAAACGGCAAACAGCGACTTTAATGAAAAGTCATCGTCGTCATCATCAAATGCAGATTTGTTTTTTTGCCTGTCGGGAGGGAGGGTAAAAGCCAGCAGCAAAGCAATTGCCCCGATTGCAGCACAGGCATAGAAAATGCCCGAAAAATCTGATTTCATTATGATTGCTCCGCCAATTATTGGACTGATTACGTACCCTAAGCCTTTTATAGCATTGTAAATCCCAAACGCTTTGCCCCTGTTCTCCTTGTATAAAGTTCCAACCATCGTTAGCGATACCGCTGAGAGCGCAGCACCACCGAGCCCCTGCAAAAACCTTACAACAATCAATAATTTAGGCGGTACAAAAAGATATAAAAGAGAAGCAAAAATGAAAATTACAATACCCAGATAGAGCGCTTTTTTCATTCCTTTTTTGTCGGCAAGCCCGCCAAAAACAGGCTTTGCCACAATTTCTGCAAAATCGTATACGGCTATCAATAAACCGATCATGGTTAAGCCGATGCCTGTTTTTTCAGCATAAAATGGCAGGTTCACAGCCACGATATGTGCCCCAAAAGATGTAGCGAAGCCCAAAAAGCCCAGAACAAAAGCCCATTTTAGAGAAGGTCTCATCCGATTGTTTGTGTCTATATTGATTGGTTAGGATTTAATTTCTTAAACTTTATGATGGTTTGTATATCATGAACAAAGCTATGCCTATTAAAAGAAGGATAAATATTTTAAGGTAGTGGCTTGTATCATGTTCATGGTTCGTTTCCTGCTTTTTGTTGCTATGTTTTTTAAAATAGTTTATTGCGAATGTTAATGTTAAAGCCAGTATTGAAATCCCCACATATAGCCTGATCAAATCCATAATGCTCTTGTATATTTCTAAGCTAAGCCATAATAATAGTTCAACTTTTCGGCAAATAGTAGTATAAGCATTAAGGGATAAAAATGTTTCACGGCAGCAATGCATCGAAATTTTACAAATAAAACCCGGCATTATGTAAGCGCATACTATAAAGTTTAACTACTTTTATGCCAATGAAAAGGTTTTTATTGCTTTCCATTGCTGCTATTTACTTGTTATCCTGCACCGGGATGGCTGTTAATAGCTTTTATTGCTGTGGTAAGCTCAAATCTGTCAGCCTTTCTGAGATTTCTTTAAAGCATGTTAAAAATGATGGTTGTTGCAATACAACCTCCCAAATTTTTAAGATTAAAGATCAGCACCTAAGCTCGGCCGTAACTTCCCTTTATGCACCATTAGCAGCAATTATACCTTCAAATTATTTCTTCGGGTTAGATCTGCCCACTTTCCAGCAGCCTATCCAACATTCGCAAAATTACTCCCCCCCGGGCAATTTTGCTGTTGCTATACACGAGCTTAACTGTACCTATAGGATATAAGAGCCATAATGCCATTCAATAAACCTATCGGGTTTATCAATTCTTTATATCAGTAATTATTCAATTTTCTTGTAACGGGCATTTGCCTATAAAATCAATATCATGAAAAAAGTATCGTTTATACTTGTTGCATCCATATTGTGTGCATCAACCTTGTTTGCTGCGAACGTGCCAACTAATACTGGTGTTAAAACCGTTAAACAAACAACAACTAAAACCAAAAAAGCAGCAAAGTACACCTGCAGCATGCACCCTGAATTTACCAGCAATAAACCCGGCAAATGCCCGAAATGCGGCATGGCGCTGGTTAAGAAAGAGAAAGCTAAAAAAACTGTTATGTAATTAGAATTGCCTGTATGGGTTAAACCATACAGGTTTTTTTCTAAATCGTATGATCAGCAAGATTATAGACCTTTCGCTAAAAAACCGGATAATAATCTTGGTTATTGCTGCCGCATTGTTTGCCTGGGGAATTTTCTCTGTTCAAAAAAACCCAATTGATGCCATTCCTGATCTTTCTGAAAATCAGGTTATTGTATTCACTGAATGGATGGGTCGAAGCCCACAGGTTATTGAAGATCAGGTAACTTATCCATTGGTCAGCAACCTGCAGGGATTGCCCAAGATTAAAAATATACGCGGAACATCTATGTTCGGGATGAGCTTTGTTTACATCATTTTTGAAGACGATGCAGATATTTACTGGGCTCGTACCCGGGTTTTAGAACGGCTTAATTATGCCCAAAGATTGCTTCCCGCAGGCATAGCGCCCTCGCTTGGCCCTGATGGCACGGGCGTTGGCCATGTTTTCTGGTACACACTGGATGCTAAAAAAATGGATCTCGGCGAGCAGCGGGCATTGCAGGATTGGTATGTGAAATTTGCATTGCAAACCGTTCCCGGGGTGGCAGAAGTAGCCTCGTTTGGCGGCTTTGAAAAGCAATATCAATTGGTGATAGATCCTGTAAAGCTGCAATACTTTAAGGTTTCGCTGATGGATGTAATGAGCAAAGTAAAAGCTAACAATAACGATGTGGGCGGCCGCAAATTTGAGATGAGCGATATGGCTTATATCATTCGGGGGCTTGGATATGTAAAAAACAAAGAAGACCTGGAAAGCATCGCGGTAGCAAATTACAATGGCATCCCGGTAAGGGTTAAAGATATTGGCACCGTGCAAATGGGCGGCGATTTACGCCTTGGCATATTTGATGAAAACGGCGAAGGCGAAGTGGTAGGCGGCATTGTGGTGATGCGCTATGGCGAAAATGCAGACAAAGTGATCAATGCTGTTAAAGCTAAGATGGGCGATGTGCAAAAAGGCTTGCCCGCGGGCGTTTCGTTCCATGTTGCTTACGACCGCAGTTCGTTGATAGAGGCGGCTATAGAAACCATAAAAGGCAAGCTGGTAGAAGAAATACTGGTAGTAAGCCTAATTGTTTTCTTGTTTTTGCTGCATTGGCGCAGCGCTTTGAGCATAATCATTCAAATCCCTGTAACTATTGCCATCAGTTTTATCTTGCTAAATGCTTTCGGCATTTCCTCAAATATTATGTCGCTAACAGGCATTGCTTTGGCTATAGGCGTAATTGTAGATAATGGCATAATCATGTCAGAAAATTCATACAGGAAGCTCGCCGAATGGCAAAATCATCCTGATAACAGAAATCATGAAAGTTAAAACCAGGAAAAAGGCCTACACTAAAATCCCGGAGCTGATACGTATTGGCATTATTGCCGATGCATGCAAACAGGTGTCGCGGGGAGTATTTTTTTCTACGGTGATCATTATTGCATCGTTCCTGCCCGTGTTTTTGCTTACCGGGCAGGAAGGCAAGCTCTTTGGGCCACTGGCGTATACCAAAACGTTTATTATGATTGTTGATGCCATTCTGGTCATCACCCTTGCGCCGGTATTGATATCGTTTTTTATGAAAGGGCGTTTCCGTACAGAGCAGGAAAATCCGGTGCACCGAAAATTAGAAAACTGGTATGAACCGCTCATCCGCGGGTGCATAAAATGGCGCAAAACCACTATTGCTATCAATATAATCGCTTTGCTCATCAGTATTCCAATGCTGTTGAGCCTGGGAAAAGAATTTATGCCACCGCTGGATGAAGGAACGGTTTTATTTATGCCCGTTGCTCTTCCCGACATATCAAATTCGGAAGTTAAGCGATTGCTGCAGGTTCAGGATAAGATCATTAAATCTGTGCCAGAGGTGGAGCATGTGCTGGGCAAGGCGGGGCGGGCAAATACGGCTACAGATAATTCTCCGATAAGCATGATAGAAACCATTGTGACGCTTAAGCCCAGATCAGAATGGCGGGATGGCAAAAGCAAAGCGGATATTATCAATGAATTGAACGCTAAACTTCAGATACCGGGCGTAACAAACGGATGGACGCAGCCTATTATCAACCGCATCAATATGCTTTCAACAGGTATTCGTACAGATGTTGGCGTAAAAGTGTACGGACAAAACCTGGATACCATCAATTTTTTTGCCCAGCAGGTAAAGGCTAATTTGCAAGGCATCAATGGTGTAAAAGACCTGTATGTAGAGCCCATAACCGGAGGCAAATACCTTGATATTTCTATTAAACGGGATGAAATAAGCCGATACGGGTTAAGCATAGACGATGTAAATACTATTATTGAAAGCGCCCTTGGCGGGATGAAGCTTACCACAACTATTGAAGGGCGCAGGAGGTTTTCTGTCAATGCACGTTTTGGCCAGGATTTCAGGAATAATCTGCAGGCTATAAAACGAATGCAGGTTCAAACAGCGTTTGGCCCAATACCATTAGAAGCCGTGGCAGAAATAAAGCTTTCCGAAGGCCCGCCAATGATTGTTTCGGAAAACGCATTATTACGGGGAACGGTATTGTTCAATGTTAGAGATCGTGATTTGAGCAGCACAGTTGAAGATGCAAGGGCAAGGCTGGATAAAATGCTTTCCCAAATGCCGAAAGGCTACTTTATTGAATGGAGCGGTCAATATGAAAATCTCATCCGAGGCGAGAAGACTATGAAGCTGATCCTCCCGATAGTACTGTTGATCATATTTATTTGCATGTACTTTGCTTTTCATTCTGCCCGGGAAGCATTTTTCAGCCTGATATCTATACCCTTTGCCCTTATTGGAGGAGCCTTTATGGTGTATTTCTGGGGCGTAAACCTGTCTGTTGCAGTTGCTGTGGGCTTTATTGCCTTATTTGGCTTAGCTGTAGAAACTGGTATTGTAATGGTAATTTACCTCAACGATGCTATGCAGCAACTAGTAGCTCTAAAAGGCAACTCCAGAGATGCCATTACCAAAGAGGATTTGAGAGAATTTGTGATAGCCGGTGCAGCTAAACGCCTAAGGCCAAAGCTGATGACGGTCTCTGTATCGCTTTTTGGGCTTATACCTATTTTATGGAGCAGCGGTGTTGGCAGCGACGTAATGATACCAGTTGTGCTGCCTATGATTGGCGGAGTATTGACTTCCTCTACGCACATCCTTTTAGTTACACCGCTTATTTTTCTGATGACAAAAGAATACGAACTAAGAAAATACGGAAAAATAGAATTGGCAACAAAACACTAAACCAATGAAAGCACAGGCCACATTACTTTTGATTTTTTTAGCCACAGCTGCCGGTGCACAAAGCACCTTGCGGCTTGATTCTATTTTCAGCGTGATTGAGCGGCAAAGCCCCAGATTAAAAATGAGCGATGCCCAAATCAGGGCGATGGACGAAGCTGCAAAGGGTGCCAGAAGCTGGGAAGCCCCGCAATTGGGAACAGGATTCTGGATGGTGCCTTATAATTTTTCATTATGGAAAAAAAGTGATGATGGAGTGCCCAGAATGGGGCAATACAGCATTTCTGCGCAACAGATGTTCCCCAATAAAAAGCAGCAGGACGCACGTTATAATTACATGCAGGCTGTTTCTTCGGCAGAGAAAGAAAATAAAAATACAGCGTTGAACGATCTCTTGTACACTGCTAAAAAAAATTATTACGAGTGGCAGGTAAACGCTAAAAAAGATGCCATACTGGTACAGAATGAGAAGCTCCTTGAATTTATGATCAAGGATACCGAAATAAGGTATAAAAATGGGCTCGATAAACTTAGCGCATATTACAAGGCAAAAGCTGCTTTAGGGAGGGTTGAGAATATGAGAGCAATGCTGGCTGGAGAAATTACACAAAAGCGTATTGCCCTTAACACCTTAATGAACCGCGACGGGCAAATTGATTTCAGGATTGATACCCTTCAAACAATGAAAGATTATGCTGTTAAAATTGATAGTTCGGGCTTAACATCCGCCAGGAGCGATATAAAAGCTATTGACAGGAATATCCAGCTTACCTATTTAAAACAGAATATTGAAAGGAGCAAATTAAAACCGGAGTTTGGCGCCCGCTATGAGCATATGTTTGGCTTTGGCGGTTTCCCGATGGAATATACGCTGATGGGAATGGTGAAAATCCCGGTATCATGGTCTAACAAAGCCGAAAAAGCGAATATTGAAAGCCTGAAATGGGAGGCAGAAGGGCTGGCTCAACAAAAGCAGATGTTGTTAAATGAGGCTATTGGAATGGCTAAAAGCTTGCAGAATGATCTTGTAATAAAAAAGAAGCAGGTTACGCTTTTTGAAACGAATATAATCCCCGCTCTGCGGAAAAACTACCAGGTAATGCAAATTGGCTATCAGCAGAATACAGAGGAGCTTTTTATGCTCTATGATGCCTGGGAAACCCTGAACATGACGCAACTCGAATATCTGGAGCAGGTTAAACAGCTCTTGCTGCTACAAGTGGAGCTAGATAAAATAACAGAAACAAGGTAACATGAATACACCAAAAGCACTTTATTTAATTGCTTGCCTAGCTGTATTGTTAGCTTTTTGCACAAGCAAGCAAAAAACTGTTCAGGTTGAAAAGTCAAAAGGTGCTTCTGTAGATACTATTGGGCTAGAAACATTGCTGAAACCTACGGGGCGGGTTGTGGTATCGTCTATCCCGGTTGTTGCGCTTACCAAAGGAAATGAAACCTTTGAAATTGAAGTTTCCGGCCTTACAGCTTATAATACCAATTTTACAGGCAGCATATCCGCCCGTACCGCGGGTAGGATTGAAAAGCTCTATTTGAAATATAATTTTCAGGATGTGGCTAAAGGGCAAAAGGTGATGGAAATTTACAGCCCCGAAATGCTCACCGCACAGGAAAATCTGACATTCATCCTTAAAAATGATGCATTAAACTCTTCATTGATAGCGGCTGCAGAACAAAAATTGCTTCTTTTAGGCTTTCCTTCATCTATGCTCCAGCAATTGGTCCGCAGCCGAAAATCATTTTTTACCGTGCCTGTTTTTAGCAATTATAGTGGGCACATCCACGATATTGGATCAATGCCAAATCAGCCGCAATCGGGAATGGAGCAACCTGTAACCACCCCCGAACTAATTGTGAAGGAGGGCATGTACGTAACTAAAGGGCAAACTCTTTTCAAGGTATTTAATCCGGATAATCTTTGGGTCTTGCTGAGCGTTTTCCCCGGTCAGCAAGCACTGGTCAAGAAAGGCCAGCCTGTGCAATTTCGTTCAGAAGACTATCCTGGCAAGATATTTACCGGGCAGATAGATTATATCGAGCCATTTTACCGCGAAGGAACTAAAACGCTTACCGCCAGAGCCACTATGCATGCACATAATGAACATTTACCTGTAGGAGTGCAGTTAAAAGGAGCAATCTCTGCTACCATAAGCAATACATACTGGCTTCCGCGAGAGGCGGTTTTGTCGCTGGGAGTAGGCAGCATCGTTCTGGTAAAATCTGGTGGGGCATTTAAGGCACAGCAGGTAAAGGCAGGCTATCAAAGCAATAACAAGATACAGATAGTATCAGGGCTGGCAAGCAAAGACAGCGTGGCTGCAAATGCCCAGTACCTGATGGATAGCGAGGGCTTCATCAAAACAAATTTATAGAAGATGGAAAAAAGTTTGATCCTGTTTTTTTCTATGCTCATTCTTATGGCTTGTGGCAACAAGAAAAATGTTTCCACCGCCAAAGTTCAGGCAGATAGTTTTTATACCTGCTCCATGCATCCACAAATTATGGAACTGAAGCCCGGTAAATGCCCGATTTGTCAGATGGAGCTGATTGCGGTCAAAAAGAATCAGCAGTCACAGCCAGGCGACCTGATCTTAACATCCCAGCAAATACTTTTAGGGAATGTACAGGTAGATACTGTCCGTTCGGGAAATATTGCTGATGAAATGATTTTGAACGCAACGCTCAGTATCGACCAAAACCGGATAGAAACAGTGAGTGCAAGGGTTACCGGCAGGATAGACAGGCTGTACTTTAAAAATATCGGCGATTACATCCCGAAAGGGGCAAAATTGTATGAGCTTTACAGCGAAGAACTGAACAATGCCAAGCAGGAGTTAATAGCTTCTTTAGAAAAAAAAGAACTGCTGGACAACTCCCTTATAGATTTTGCCCGGATAATACAAAGCGCTAGAAATAAGCTGAAGCTATGGGGAATGACGGAAAGCCAGATCAACCAGTTGGCTAAAAGCCGAAAATCTGTTCCAACAACATCTTTTTATAGCACAGCAGGAGGTTATATCACTTCCCTGGGAATTACAGAAGGGGCGTATGTTGCAGAAGGTAGAAGCATAGTACAAGTGGCAGATTTATCTATTTTATGGGCGGAAGCCCAGTTATATTCTTCACAAAGGGCTTACATCAGTTCAAATGCGAGGGCTGTAGTGAGTTTTCCTGATATGCCCGGAAAGATTTTGCAAAGCAGGATAAGTTTTGCCAACCCTGAGTTGAGTGCCGGCACAAGGATAAATATCATCAGGGCTGTTGTGGCAAATACAGATGGCCAGTTAAAGCCAGGGATGCCTGCATATGTGGCTATTCAGGGCCAACATAAAGAAGAATCGCTATCTCTTCCATCCGATGCCGTTTTGCAGGACAGCAAAGGCGCTTCGGTATGGATAAAGACTGGTAAAAACACTTTCCGGAATAAAATGGTGACCCTTGGGGCGGAGGATGGGCAGCGCATACAAATTAAATCCGGCTTGCAAAATGGGGATGTAGTGGTAACTTCGGGCGCTTACCTTATCAATAGCGAATACATTTTTAAGCACGGCGCTGAACCCATGGCAGGAATGAAAATGTAAAAGGTTTTATGAAGAAACTTATTATTTTAATAGCCTTTTTGTGGCTACCTGGGGCTATTATAGCCCAAAATACGTTCAAAGCTATTATACGCAACAATCAAATTCAGGAGCCGCTAAAAGGAGCAACTGCAACAATTGCTTCATTAAAATTTTCAGCAGTTTCCGATTCCGGGGGTATTGTAACTATAAACAATATTCCAAATGGCAAATTTGATGTGGTAATAAGCTATTTAGGTTTCGCAAGGCTGGAGAAAAGCATTGTTTTCCCACTGCAAAACATAAATCAGGTATTTGAGTTCGGCCTTGAGCCACAAACCGGCGAACTGGCTGAAGTTACTATTCAAACAACCCGCACAAACCAAAGCCTCAGTGATATCCCAACCCGCATAGAAGCCCTGCCTTTGGAAGAGCTTGATGAAAAAAGCACCATGAAACCCGGTGATATCAAGATGTTGCTGGGCGAAGCAACTGGTATTAACGTTCAGCAGACTTCGCCGGTTAGCGGAACTGCTAATTTCCGCATACAGGGTCTGGACAGCAGGTATACACAATTACTAAAAGACGGAATGCCTTTATATCAGGGTTTTTCTGGTGGCTTAAGCCTTATGCAGATCAGCCCTCTCGATTTAAAACAGGTAGAATTTATTAAAGGTTCGGCCTCTACTTTGTACGGCGGTGGTGCAATAGCGGGGCTGATAAACCTTATTAGCAAAACTCCAGGCCAAAATCCAGAATTTACCGTTTTACTGAACGGAACCAGTGCCAAAGGTGCAGATGCCAGTGCTTTTTACTCCCGGAAATGGGAACATGTGGGAACGGCTATTTTTGGGTCTTATAATTATAATGGAGCTTATGATCCGGCAGGGATTGGTTTTTCTGTGATCCCTAAAACCAGTCGGCTAACGCTCAACCCCAAATTATTTCTGTATAAAGACAGCCACAATTCGGGCTGGATAGGTGCTAACGCAACTTATGAAGATCGTTATGGTGGAGATATGGAAGTGATTTCTACAGGAGCGGATAACTTGCACCAGTATTTTGAGCGCAATAAATCTTTCCGCTTTTCGACACAGCTTTCCTTAACACATAAATTTAATGAGCTTAGCCAGCTAAATGTTAAAAACACTATTGGCTATTTCGACAGGCAGTTAGATGAGCCCGGCTTTAGCCTTAAGGGGAAACAACTCTCTTCCTACAGCGAAATTAACTATGTGATCAATACCGAAAAAAGCCACTGGGCAACAGGCGCAAATTTAATAACCGACAATTTTATAGCCCCTAAGCCTAATGACCGCCTTAATTATCATCTAACTACATTGGGTTTGTTTTTACAAAATACTTATAAGGCAGCAGACTGGTTTTCTTTAGAAAGCGGGCTAAGGATAGACCATAATTCTCCTGCCCTTGATAAGGTTTTTATTCTTCCAAGGTTAAACATGCTGTTTAAATTAAGCGAACATTTGGCAAGCCGGATAGGGGGCGGCTTAGGGTATAAAATGCCGGGCTTATTTAATGATGCCGCCGAGCAGGAGGGCTATCAAAGCCTGCAACCCCTTAATTTAAAGTTTATAAAAGCAGAAAAATCGTATGGTGGAAATGCTGATGCAAACTATCGCAATTCCATTGGCAGTGCAAGTATTAATGTTAACCAGATGTTTTTTTACACTGTAGTAAATAATCCTCTTATCCTGCAAGGGAATGCTTTTATCAATGCTCCGGGCTATATTTCTTCACGTGGCGCCGAAACTAATATAAAACTGATTATTGATGAACTTGGCCTATACCTGGGCTATACCTATACTGATGCCAAACAGCATTTCAATTCTAAAACTTTTTCCCAGCCACTAACACCTAAAAACAAGATCAGTGCAGATTTAACTTATGAGATTGAGGATAGCTTCCGGTTTGGCGTAGAAGGCTTTTATAATGGCCGCCAATTGCTTAATGATGGGGCCACGGGAAAGCAGTACGCAACATTTGGGCTTCTTGTGCAGAAAATGTGGGAAGAGTTTGACATCTTTCTAAATGCAGAAAATATAACCGACCGCAGGCAAACCCGATGGGGGGATATTTATACCGGCAGTATAATTAATCCCATGTTTAAAGATATATATGCACCGCTTGATGGAATTGTTGTAAATGGAGGCATCCGCCTGAAGTTAGGAGCTAGATAAGGTTTTACCAACAATATTGTTACAATACAGAGCTTAAAGCAAATAGTGTATTTTTAACACTTTGGTACATAAAATAGCTTTGCCTGAATATCGTTCTCAACGTTATAGGCTATTTAGGGGGCATTTCGCAAATTTTGTTTTGCAGAAAATAATTTTAATCCTACATTCACTTAACTAACCACTTATTGAAATGAAAAAAAGGAATTTGGTATTCTGCCTATTGGGTATATCATGTCTGATATATACCTGTAAGGTTCAGATGTTTACCACGGCCGATGAGCAGGCCAGCTTAGACAAGCTACCAGTTATGACAGCTCCCTCAACAATCCCTCTTACCCCTAAACAAAGCCAAAAGGCTTTCCGGCTGCCCACTGGCTATCACATGGAGCTTGTAGCAAGCGAACCAATGATACACGAACCGGTAGCTATTGCCTGGGACGGTGATGCTAAAATGTACGTAGCACAAATGGAAACGTATACCCAGGATGCTGACGGCACCGGCACAAATAACAATATTAGCCGTGTAATGCTTCTTGAAGATACCAATGGCGACGGTAAAATGGATAAAAGCTCGGTTTTTATAGATAAATTAGTTTTGCCACGAGAGCTTCTTTGCATTAACCACGAACTGTATGTTAACGAAACAAACACATATGATATTTATAGCTACAAAGACACTAATGGCGATGGCGTTTCTGATGTAAAGAAAGCAATCTATGTTACCGGTAAAATTGCTACCGGAAATTTAGAGCACCAGAGAAGCGGCCTAGACTGGAATATCGACAACTATATTTACCAGACTGTAGATCCGGTACGCTTTAAATATGTTAATGGGACGCTAAAAGCAGATTCGCTTCCAAGTGGCTCTAACGGACAGTGGGGGATAACACACGATAATTACGGCCGGCTATTTTTTAGCCGTGCCGGCGGAGAAAATGCAGGGTCCGGATTTCAGATTAATCCAGCTTATGGCGCTTTAGAATTTGCTGATGCATATAATGAGGAGAAGTTTGGAGCTGTGTGGTCGAGTATTTCTAACCAAGATGCACAGGGCGGATTAAGAAGGCTGCGCCCTGATAGCACCTTGAACCACGTTACGTCTGCTAACGGACAGTCAATATTCAGGGGGGATCGGCTTCCGGCAAATTTAGTTGGCGATTATATAATTGACGAGCCGGTAGCCCGCATTGTTAGGCGTGCAAAAGTGATCAACAGAGATGGGAAAACATATCTTGAAAATGTTTATCAGAATAAGGAATTTATTTCAAGCACAGATTTTTATTTCCGCCCGGTAAATACATTCACAGGTCCTGACGGTAACTTATATATTGTTGATATGAACCGCGGCATAATCCAGGAATCCCAATGGACTCCCAAAGGAAGCTATCTGCGTGGGAAGATTGAAGCGTATGGATTGGATAAAGTTCATCAGCGTGGCCGTATATGGCGTTTAGTGCATGATGGTTACAAGCCAGGGCCAAAACCGCATTTGCTGGATGTTCCTGCAAGCACGCTCGTAAAATATTTGGATCATCCAAATGGCTGGTGGAGAGATAATGCCCAAAAGCAAATAATCATACTTGGAGACAAGTCAGTTGTTCCAACATTGAAACAGATTGCTGCAGGCGATCAGGCTACTTTAGCCAAAAAGCCTTCGCCTTTAGGAAGGCTTCATGCCTTGTGGACACTGGAGGGCTTGAACGCAATTGACAAGGGCATATTAGCCATGGCAATGAAAGATACTGATCCACAGATTAGGAGAGCAGCTATCTGGATTAGTGAGCCATACATTAAACAAAATGATTCTCAAATGATCGCAAGCATAGGCGAACTTTCTGGCGATGAAAGCTTTGATGTTAAAACCCAAATAGTTTTATCCTTAGAATCAAGTAAAAACAGTTTGGCTAAAGATATTGTGAACAGCCTTATTGCTAAAAATCCTAACAATCAAATGCTGGCAAGCGCAAAGGCCAGCGTAGACAAAAATGAGGATATCAAAACCTATGGCGTGCGGTTGGCTAATTTGGCTGTTGCCGACAGAAAATTAGTCTTAGACGGTTCTGTTATTTTTAAATCAGTATGCTCTGCCTGCCATGGTGCAGACGGTAAAGGCTTGCCAACCAATGCTGCACCTCCATTAGTGGGAGCCAAGCACCTTACATCTACAGATAAGGAACTAGCCATACGCATATTGCTTCACGGGCTTGCAGGTCCTAACGAAGGCAAAACATACTCTAGCGAAATGCCGGCTATGAAAGGAAATACAGATGAATGGATTGCTTCTGTATTAAGCTATGCCCGCTATGAGTTTGCTGCTCCTGTAGTAGGAGGCGGCCCCAGGCCAGCGGTAGCGGTGGCTCCAACAGCAGCAGGTGCTGCAAGGCCAGCGGCAGGTGCAACAGCAGGTGTGGCCCCTCGTCCGGCAGGTGCAATAGCCCCGGCAGGAGCTGGCGGACCGGGTGGATTTGGGCGGAATGCAGTTTCTCCGGTAGTACAAATTTCTGAAGTTAAAAAAGTGAGGGATCAGTACGCATCAAGAAATGTGGCCTGGACTATATCCGAACTTGAAAATTTAACATCATCATTGAATAAATAATAAGATAAGCCTGCAACAGGTGCAGGCTTATCTTATTAAGTACAGCAGGCAGGATACTGAAATTGTAACAATTTAAATAGGGATGTTCAGCTATGCGCTGTCGATTTAATCGCAACGATAAATATAAAATGAACAAGAAGAATAAAACAGCGAAACTTAAGTTTTTACATGATTTTAAAGCGGGATTAATTCTGGAGATAGCTACGGAGCATACCAACAAATCCTGAGAAGGAAAATTCAATACTGTTTTTTATTTTTTTTCGTTAATTTACACCAGCTAAAAATAAACCACTTATAAATTTATAACCAATAAAAATTATGAAAGATCAAGATTTCTCTAGACGCAAGTTTCTAGGAACTTCTGCACTTGCAATGGCGGGAATTGCAATGGCATCAAATTCCAGTTTTGGATTTCCCGCTTACATCAAGAATTTCGGGAAACCAAATTCGATGTTTAAAGGAGTTCAAATGGGCGTTATCACCTACTCATGGAGAAGTTTGCCGGATGATGCGGAAACCGTATTGAAATGCTGTATTGACAGCGGAGTTAGTGCAATTGAGCTGATGGGAAATACTGCTGAATCTTTTGCAGGCGCTCCATTGCCCCCTCCTCGTGCTGCGGCTCCAAGGCCAGCAGCGGCCGCTCCTGGTGCAGGTGGCGCTCCTGGTGCAGGTGGTGCTCCAGGTGCAGGCGGTGCTCCGGCAGGTGCTGCTCCAGCAGGCGGTGCTCCAGGTCAGGGTGGCCAAAGGCCACAAATGACTCCAGAACAACAGGCAGCTCAAACAGCACAGGCTAAAAAAATGAGCGACTGGAGAAGCTCTGTATCTATGGATAAATTTGAGGAGCTGAAAAAAATGTACAAAGAGAAAGGAGTAAAAATATACGCCTGGAAACCAAGTGCATTAGGCCCAAACAATACTGATGCAGAAGTTGATTACGCAATGCGTGTTGCAAAAACATTTGGTGCTACTCACGTAACACTGGAAATGCCTACAGATCCTGCTCAAACACAACGCCTTGGCGCATTAGGTGCTAAGCATGGTATTTATGTGGCTTATCACGGCCATTTGCAACAAACTCCTACCATGTGGGATGGGGCAATGGCACAATCTAATTACAATGCTATGAACATGGATATGGGCCATTATGTAGCTGCAGGGTTTGATCCACTTCCTGAAATTGCAAAATATCACGATCATATTAAGAGCATGCACGTGAAAGACCGTAAGAACAAAGCCAACGGCGGTGCAAATTTAATGTGGGGAACAGGAGATACCCCAATTGTACAGGCACTTCAGCTTATGCAGAAAAACAAATATAAATTCCCTGCATCTTTAGAGTTTGAATATGAAATTCCAGCTGGCTCTGATGCAGTAAAAGAAACAATTAGGTGCATGGAATATGCAAAAAAAGCATTAGGCGCTTAATACTTTCTATATCAGTAAAACATGGTTCTGAAGATTTTCTTCAGAACCATGTTTTGTTTATGCCTGAAGTGTGTGAGTTTGAAGCATGCTCATTTTGAGCTTGATAGCTATCTATTTAAACTTTTCAGCAGCTATATTGCCCCGTAGCCTTAGGGAAATACTTTAATTTTAAGGCTATCTAAAAGGATTGGGTCAGTATTCCACTGATAGTTTAACCACACAAGCCTGCTGATTGACCGACAAGTAACGGACCATAGACCGATAAAATATTTTTAAAATTGAGGATAAATGAAGCGGATTAAGCCATTACCTGCTTTTCAATTATATTGATAAGAAAATCAACATCAAAGGGTTTTTTAATAACCTCGTCGGCGCAAATTTCTTTAAGCGTATCTGCTTTTGAGTGTGTAGAAAGGGCAATAACGGGTATGTGGCTAATCCCTTCTGCCTCTTTAATAGCACGGCAGAGTTCGGTGCCCTCAGGAGTAGGGCGTATAATATCTAGCAATACAGCATCAGGGCAAGAGCGGCTAATTTCATCAATCATTCCCAGCTCAGACCGAAAAGCCCTTACCTCGTAGCCTTCCTCTTCTAAAATGTGGGTGATAATTTGAAGGATGTCTTCATCTTTTTCTAACACCAAAATTTTCTTCTTGCTCATGGGATATAAAGATAGTATTTTTTAAATCAGTTAGTTGCCCAGCGTTTTTTTGAAAAACATACTGCCTAAGCTAAAGCATATAATTCTTCCCTCTGTTTTTTTACAGCTTCGCTGCTTATGTATTCGTCATAAGTCATTAGTTTATCAATGATACCGCCAGGGGTTAGCTCAATGATGCGATTGGCAACCGTTTGAGTAAGCTCATGATCTCGGGATGTGAACAACATGCTCCCCCGGAAATCTTTCATGCCATTGTTAAGAGCTGTAATAGATTCCAGGTCGAGGTGGTTGGTTGGCTCATCAAATAGCAGCATATTGGCTTGCTGAAGCATCATCCGGGAAAACATACAGCGCATTTTCTCACCTCCAGAAAGCACCGAGCATTTTTTCAGCACTTCTTCACCTGAGAATAGCATGCGCCCTAAAAAACTGCGGATAAACTGCTCATCTTTTTCCCCTTCAGAATATTCACGCAGCCAGTCGATCAGGTTCTCGTTTTTGCCAGCAAAATACCTGGTATTATCATTCGGGATATCGCCCAAGTTAATAGTAACGCCCCATTTAAATTCCCCTTTAAAATCGTTGTCTCGTTTAGCAAGGATGCTGTAAAATGCAGTTATTGCAAGGCTGTTTTCAGAAAGCACGGCAATTTTATCGCCTTTATTTACCATAAAACTAATGCCCGCAAACAGCAGTTCGCCATTGGCTTCTTTCTTTAAGTTAGTTGCCTGTAATATCTGGTCGCCGGCTTCGCGTGCCTGATTGTTGAACATTATTGCCGGGTATTTGCGGTTTGATGCTTTTATTTCATCAATGTTTATTTTCTCAAGTGCTTTTTTACGGCTGGTTGCCTGTTTTGATTTGGAAGCGTTGGCACTAAAACGGCGAATAAATTCCTGAAGCTCTTTAACCTTGTCTTCAGTTTTTTTATTCTGATCTGAACGCTGGCGCAAAGCAAGCTGGCTCGACTCGTACCAGAATGTATAATTACCGGTATAAATGCTCATTTTGCCAAAATCTATATCAACTACATGAGTACAAACGGTATCCAGAAAGTGCCTGTCATGCGATACGACCAGGATAATGCCTTCATATCCGGCAAGGAAATCTTCAAGCCAGGCAATCGTTTGTATATCAAGGTCGTTGGTAGGCTCATCCAGCAAAAGAATATCCGGGTTGCCAAATAGAGCCTGTGCAAGCAACACGCGTACTTTTTGATTGCCATCAAGCTCTTTCAATTGTTTGTAATGCTGCTCTTCTTTAATGCCAAGGTTGCTCAACAATGTAGCTGCATTATTTTCTGCATTCCATCCATCCATTTCGGCAAAGATGGTTTCCAGTTCTCCGGCACGCTCGCCGTCCTTCTCGGTAAAATCAGCTTTCTCATACAGCGCATCTTTTTCTTTCATAACGCTGTACAGTTCTTTATGGCCTATAAGAACGGTCTCAACCACAGAAAATTCGTCAAATTCGTAATGATTTTGCTTTAGCACAGCCATGCGCTCGCCAGGGGTTATGCTGAAGTTTCCGGTGCTTGGATCTATCTCTCCGGAAATGATCTTCATGAAAGTAGATTTCCCCGCCCCATTAGCACCGATTATACCGTAACAGTTCCCCTGAGTAAATTTCAGATTAACTTCTTCAAAAAGAGTGCGTTTGCCGTAACGTAAAGATAGATTGGATACCGAAATCATACCATGTGAAATGAGGTGCAAAAGTAGGGATTTTTTAAGCCGCAAAATAATACCCAGCCTTCTTTGCTTGTCAGGGCATAATCATTTTTGTCTCAAGATTTTTCTATATTCGATTTGTTAAAACTTACTATGACCACTATAAAACCCGCCGGTATTCCTAAAAACGTTATTTTTTTAGTGATAGTAGCAGCCCTTGGCTACTTTGTTGACATTTATGACCTTGTGCTATTTTCAATAGTTCGCATCAAAAGTTTTAACGAAATAGGCATAGCTCCAAAGGATATGCGCTTAGATGGCGAGTATGTGATCAACATGCAAATGGGCGGGCTTTTGATAGGGGGGATCTTATGGGGAATAATAGGCGATAAATTTGGAAGGGTAAAAGTTTTGTTTGGCTCAATCCTTCTTTATTCGCTTGCTAATATTGCTAATGGGCTTGTAACAGATATTAATATGTATGCCATTATTCGTTTTATTGCCGGCATTGGCCTGGCAGGCGAGTTAGGTGCAGGCATAACCCTTGTTAGCGAGACTATGAGCAAAGAAAAGCGTGGCTATGGCACTATGATAGTTGCAGGAGTAGGGCTTTTAGGTGCCGCCACAGCCGCCACTGTTGCTGAAAATTTTGCATGGCAAACCGCATATTTTGTTGGTGGAGGGCTGGGGCTTTTTTTATTAGTGCTAAGAATTGGCACGTTTGAATCCGGAATGTATAAATACGCTATGGACAAAAAAGTTGCAAGGGGGAATTTCTTTATGCTGTTCAAAGACCGAAAACGTTTCCTCAAATATTTATACTGCATTTTAATAGGTGCGCCGCTCTGGTTTGTGGTTGGCATACTGGTGACGCAGTCGCCAGAGTTTGGAAAGGCACTGCACTCGCCAGATACTTTAAGCGCAGGGAAGGGTATACTTTACACCTATTTGGGCATTGCATTGGGCGATATTTTAGCAGGGCTTTTTGCCCAGCTCACCAAATCGCGTAAACTAACCATGCTGATTTTTCATATCCTCTCTGTTATAAGCGTTATAGTTTATTTGAGCAGCGATGGCCTTACATCTAAGGATTTTAATTATATCTGTCTTTTTATGGGATTTTCGGTTGGATATTGGGCAACTTTTGTCACAATTGCTTCAGAACAGTTCGGTACAAATATCCGGGCAACCGTTACTACTACGGTCCCTAACTTTGTACGTGGCTCATTAATATTGATAACTATAGTTTTTGAAATCTTTGTTAAAAACTATAACATTCTAACTGCCGCTTACATTATGATGTCTATTTTAACTGTTATGGCACTGTTTTCTTTAAGCCAGCTGAAGGAGAGCTTCAATAAAGACCTGGATTATTTGGAAGAAGGCGCTATTAGTCAGGGAAATGTACTTTCCTGAACATTCGTTTGCTTAACTCACATAATAATGCATTTTTGCCCACATGTTAAGCAAGGAAACCGTTAGCGAAGCCTACCAACAGATACAGGATGAAATTTGCAGAGGGCTTGAGGCTGCTGATGGTACCGGAGTATTTATAGAAGAGCTATGGGAGCGTGATGGCGGCGGCGGCGGGCGCACACGCATCATGCAAGATGGCTCTCTCATAGAAAAGGGAGGAGTAAATTTTTCTGCAGTGCATGGCACCCTTCCGGAAACGATAAAAAAAGCATTGAAAGTTGATGAGGATCAATTTTTTGCAACTGGAGTTTCTATTGTAATCCATCCAAACCACCCACTTGTTCCTATTATTCATATGAACATCAGATATTTCGAAATACCTGATGGCCCTCGCTGGTTTGGCGGTGGCATAGACCTAACACCACATTATGTTTTTGAGGACGATGCAAGATTTTTTCATGATCAGTTAAAAACTGCCTGCAATAAATACAGCCCCGAGTTTTACCCTAAGTTCAAAGCCTGGGCAGATGATTATTTTTTCATAAAGCACAGAAATGAAACCCGGGGCATAGGCGGTATCTTCTACGATAAATTAACTCCTGAAACTTCCGGGCTGCAATGGGAGCAGCTTTTTGGCTTTACAAAAACGGTGGGCAGAACCTTTTTGCCAGTATATACCGAGCTCATGAAGCGCCACCGTGATAAACTTTTTACAACTGCGCAAAAACAATGGCAATATCTGCGCCGGAGCAGGTATGTAGAATTTAATTTGGTGTATGATGCAGGCACTAAATTCGGGCTTGAGACCAACGGTCGCATTGAATCTATCTTAATGAGCTTGCCCCCACAGGCAAACTGGGCTTATGATTATAAGCCAGAAGCCGGTAGCGAGGAAATGAACACGATAAGCCTGTTAAAAAAAGGTATTTCATATTAACAAGGCTTTTGTTAAAATAATTTAACAACAATAGCGTATTTTATTCCTTTCATCATGGCAACTGGATTAAGGCGTTCAAACCGGAGCGATCAATATGGGTATTAAATATTTGCAACTATCTTCTATACATAGAAAAAAAAGCCTGGTTATAACAGCGGGGACAATTGCTGTGCTCCAGTTCATTATACATCTTTCGGCTGTTAGAAACTATGGTTTCCATCGGGATGAGCTTCTTTATCTGGCTTTAGCCGACCATATTGATTGGGGATTTAAAGAAGTGCCACCCTTTATTGCAGTGCTCGGCAAATTTTCCAGAAGCATTTTAGGATCATCAATGTTTGCCATTCGGCTAATACCCGAAATCTGCAGTATGCTGATAGTATTTTTAACAGGGCTTCTCACCATCCGTTTAGGCGGAAAAATGGTTTCTGTAATTTTTTCATGCCTTGCTATTACACTATCTCCTGCTTTTCTGGCGGCCGGGTACCTATTTATGCCTGTAGTATTCGACCAGCTGTGGTGGCTGCTTTCTGCATTTATGCTGGTAAGCTGGTATCGCACAAAACAGAATAGCTATCTTCTTGCACTCGGTATTGTTTTGGGCATAGGCATGCTTACAAAATATACGATGGCATTTTATGCTGTCAGCTTATTTGC
>JAYVNR010000310.1:0-2881 GCA_043758305.1 Pedobacter sp.
AGCAGTTAAACCTATCAGAAACCGGCAAAGAAATATTAAAATACTGGCAAGAGAACAGCATTTTTGAAAAGAGCATTTCTAATCGCCCGGCTTCAAAACCATATACATTTTATGAAGGCCCCCCTTCTGCCAATGGCATGCCTGGCATCCACCATGTTATGGCACGTGCTATAAAAGACATTTTTTGCCGTTACAAAACCTTAAAAGGCTTTCAGGTTAAACGAAAAGGCGGTTGGGATACGCATGGCCTGCCAATTGAGCTTGCCGTAGAGAAAACCCTTGGCATCACCAAAGATGATATTGGCAAAAAGATTTCTATTGAAGACTATAACGCAGCCTGCCGCAAGGAAGTAATGCGTTACACAGATGTGTGGAATGATCTTACCGAAAAGATGGGCTATTGGGTTGACCTTGAAAATCCTTATATCACCTACGAGAACGAATACATAGAAACCCTTTGGTGGATACTAAAGCAACTTTACAATAAAGGTTGGCTCTACAAAGGCTACACGGTACAGCCGTATTCGCCAAAGTCTGGCACAGGGCTTAGCTCGCATGAATTGAACCAGCCTGGCACCTATAAAATGGTGAAAGACACTAGCATTGTAGCACAATTCAGGCCTAAAAAAAAGCAGGAGCACCCGCTTATCCATATATTGTTTGAGGATGAAACTGAAGATACAGCAATCCTTGCCTGGACCACCACCCCCTGGACACTTCCTTCTAACTGTGCACTGGCAGTTGGAGCAAAAATAGATTACGTAAAAGTAAAAACCTTTAATCAATACACCTTTGCGCCTGTAAGCGTTGTGCTTGCCAAAGCTTTGGTGCCGAAATATTTTAAGCCAGAAGGAGAGAACGCATCATTCCAAGATTTTAAAGAAGGCAACAAAGTAATCCCCTGGCAGATCACTGCCGAATTGAAGGGCGCTGATCTGATTGGCATACGCTATCACCAATTAATGCCATATGTAATCAATAATGATTTAGAAACAAATGCCTTTCGGGTAATTCCGGCTGATTTTGTTACCACTGATGATGGTACTGGCATTGTGCATACCGCCTCTGTTTTTGGCGCAGACGATTTCAGGGCGTGCAAAGAAAATAATGTGCCTTCTGTGATGGTGCACGATGAAACCGGCAAAGAAGTGCCCCTTGTAAATAAACAGGGCAAGTTTGTTGATGAGGTACCCGACTTTGCCGGACTGTACGTAAAAGAAGAATATTACAGCAAAGAAGAACGCGAAGCCCCGGGTTTTAGAGCCACAGATGTTCTAATAGCCATTAAATTAAAAGAGGATAATCAAGCCTTTGATGTAAAAAAATATGAGCACAGTTATCCCCACTCATGGCGTACTGATGAGCCAATTTTATATTACCCTCTAGATAGCTGGTTCATTAAAACTACTGCCGTAAAAAATAAACTGGTTGATCTTAACAAAACCATTAATTGGAAGCCGGAGGCAACTGGCACAGGCCGTTTTGGCAACTGGTTAGAAAATCTGGTAGACTGGAATTTATCCCGCTCACGTTACTGGGGCACCCCGCTGCCAATCTGGAGGACAGAAGATGGTTCTGAAGAAAAATGTATCGGTTCCATTGATGAATTGAAAGCTGAGATCAGTAAATCGGTTGTTAAAGGTTTTATGCCCACAGATTTTAGTCTGGCAGATCTGCACCGCCCCTATGTTGACGACATTGTCTTGGTATCCGCCAAAGGCGAAAAGATGCTGCGGGAGCCAGATTTGATAGACGTTTGGTTTGACAGCGGTGCTATGCCTTATGCGCAATGGCATTTTCCTTTCGAAAATAAAGAAGCATTCAAACATGCCTATCCCGCAGATTTCATTGCCGAAGGCGTTGACCAAACTCGCGGATGGTTTTTTACTCTCCATGCCATAGCAGTAATGTTAAGCGAAAGCAGCGATGAGGTAAAGGCAATTAATATGGAGGTGGGCAATAACGGGATAGCCTTCAAAAATGTAATGTCTAACGGGCTGGTGCTTGATAAAAATGGCAACAAAATGTCTAAGCGCCTGGGCAATACAGTTGACCCATTTGAAACTATTGAGAAGTATAGCGCAGATGCCAGCAGGTGGTATATGATCAGCAACGCATCGCCATGGGATAATCTGAAATTTAATATCGAGGGCTTAGATGAAGTGCGGCGCAAGTTTTTCGGAACACTTTATAATACTTACGCCTTCTTCTCGCTTTACGCGAACATTGACAAATTCAGTTACGCTGAGCCAGAAGTTGCCGACCGCCCTGAAATTGACCGTTGGATAATCTCGCTCCTTAATTCGCTTTCAAAAGAGGTAGACGAATTCTATGCCGATTTTGAACCTACAAAAGCGGCTCGGGCAATTCAGGATTTTGTAGACGAGCATTTGAGCAACTGGTATGTGCGCCTTTGCCGGCGCCGTTTCTGGAAGGGAGAGTACACTCAGGATAAAATATCCGCTTACCAAACCCTTTACACTTCCCTTAGCACCATCGCTAAGCTAATGTCGCCAATTGCTCCCTTCTTTAGCGACAGGCTTTTTCTGGACTTAAACGCAGCAACACAAAAAGAAACGTCGGAATCTGTACACCTTACCGATTTCCCTAACTACGAACAGGGATTGGTGGATACTGAACTCGAAGAACGTATGGCAATAGCGCAGGATATTTCATCGATGGTTTTGTCGCTAAGAAAGAAAGTAGGGATTAATGTGCGCCAGCCTTTAAATAAGATATTGGTACCAGTGCTGGATACAAGCTTTCAGGAAAAAGTTGAGAAGGTTAAAGACCTGATCCTTTCTGAAACCAACATCAAAAGCATTGAATTTATTAACGATACGGCAGGCATTATCACCAAAAAGATCAAGCCTAACTTTAA
>JAYVNR010000311.1:0-8973 GCA_043758305.1 Pedobacter sp.
TAAGGCAATTTAATCCTCACCATTTGTACGCCAGGCTGCCTTTGCCCATAAACGCCACGAGCCAGCCTTAAACTTCGGAATTTTTCATCGTCAATCTGCCCTTCATGGTATAAGCGGATTTTCCGTTCAAGATCAATAATATCTTTTTCTACTATCGGATTTTCCAGTTCCGTCCTAAAACTTTGCATACTCTATAGAACTACTATTTTATTTGCAATAATACGGTTTTCCTGTTTTTAACTAAAGCACTAAATGTATTGATTGCAATAGTGTTACATTTTTAGGGCAATACAATGGTATGAACTTGTATTTATGTGCAAAACATAACAAGCTGATTGATATAAAAGTAGAGAAAGAAAAACATGCTCAGAATTATTTTTTCCACTAATGATTGTATATTCGTTGTCTAATTTAAACTATAATGGCAACAGAAGTTAACATCCCTCGTCTTGACCTTAACGACTATATACACGGCACTCAGGAGCAAAAGAAAAAGTTTTCTGAAGATATAGGCAGGGCATTCACTGATACAGGTTTTGTAACTATCGCCAATCATGGCATGACCAAAGAACTGATGGATGAGCTTTATGCTGAAGTGAAAAAGTTTTTCAGCATGCCCGAAGAGGAAAAATTAAAATATGAGAAGGCTGAACTTGCGGGCCAGCGTGGTTATACCCGTAAAGGCAAGGAAACTGCCAAAGGAGCAAAAACTCCAGATATGAAAGAATTCTGGCAAAGCGGGCAAACCGTAACGGATGGAGATACGGTTAAAGAAGAATATCCTGACAATGTTCTGGTAAATGAGCTGCCACGTTTCAATGAAGTTACCCGGGAGGTATATCAGCGGTTGGAACATGCAGGCAAACATCTTTTGCAGGCAATTGCAGTTTACCTAGGGCTTAATGAACATTACTTTGATGATAAAGTACATAATGGCAACTCTATATTGCGGGGAATCCATTACTTCCCGATAGAAAATCCTGAAGCTTTGCCGCCCGATGCAGTACGTGCTGGTGCGCATGAAGATATTAACCTGATTACGCTGCTGATTGGTGCCAGTGCAGACGGCCTTGAAGTTAAAACAGCTCAGGGCGAGTGGTTTCCTGTTAAAGCACAAATGGAAGATATTGTAGTAAATGTTGGCGATATGTTGCAGCGCTTAACTAATAATAAGCTGAAATCTACAACTCACAGAGTAGTAAACCCGCCACGCGAGCTGATGAAAACTTCCCGTTTTTCTGTGCCTTTCTTTTTGCACCCACGCTCAAATATGAACCTTGCCTGCCTTGATTTATGCATTGATGCAAATCATCCAAAAGCTTATCCCGATGCAACAGCAGGTGAATACCTGGATGAGCGATTAAGAGAAATTGGATTGAAGATGTAAGTAGGCATGCTGAGGATCTCGAAGCATGGTGGAAAATACCCTTCGAGAATCTCAGGGTGGCTTTAAAACAATTTTATTCCCGCATTTCCTGTTTTATAGCCTGTTCAAGCTCTCCAGGAGCCTGGGTTCCGATGATATAGATAAGGCCATCGCGGTCTGTAAGCGTTATTGCCTCTTTGCCACCAGCATAAAACCTTATTTTACCCTTTTGATGGAGATTATAAACCGGGTTATTTATCATGAATGAACTATACGGAGTTCTTTCCGCCTTAACAATACTGTTCAAATCAATTTTCACGAGTTTGGTAGTCCATAAGCCATCAAGCACTACGCTTTTATTTTTAACGGTTGTGCGGAAATGCAGCATAAACATCATAATGATGGAGACGGTTAAAATGCTGCTTCCGGCAATCAGGAACAAACTTCCGTCCCTATCTCTTTCTTCGGTAAAATAATATGCTGCAAAACAGAAAAGCACCATTACCAGCCGAATGCTGATACGGGAATAGTCCCGCCCTAAATATTGCTTCTCAACAAAGCCCTCTTTATTTTCCATTTGCTTTAAGCCCGAAGATAGCAACTTTTTTAGTTCGGGGGGTTATTTTGTACCGTTCATCAAGCCTAAGCCCGGCAATCCAGATAATTTCTCCATTGCCATTTTCAAGCACCGGAATGCTGGATTTTTGGTTTAGCGGTATTTTTAATCCAATATAAAAATCGCTAAGCTTTTTTTTGCCCTTCATGCCTAGCGGGTAAAAACTGTCCGACTCTTTCCATGAACGCAGGGTTAAAGGGTATATGAGTTTATCTGCATCGGTGTAAGCAACAGCTGCATCGCTTGCAATAAGCAAATTTTCATTATCTACAAATGATTGAGTTAAAACTGCTCCTTGCCAGCCCAGCTCGGTATCAGTACTACTAAAAATAACTTTTATTGGTGCAAATACCGATTTAGGAGAAAGCACAAGATGCTTGCGGTCGAGCAATAACTGGTGTGTAGGCGACTCAAATATCCTTCCGGGATGCTTATCAAAGCTGGCAGCTACATCTGCCAATACCTGTTCGCTAAACTCATAAGGCTTGAACAGCTCGAACAGTATTAATTTTTGAGGGCGTAGGGCTTTCAGCCTGATTATTTCAATTTTAACGGTTTCATAAGCATCTGGGATGAAAATAGATGTTCGCAAAGCCGAGATTTGCAGTTCCAAAAATTCTTCCACTTCAGCAAAACGCCTGCTGTTATCTTCAAATGTTTGTGCTAAATTGGGGTTAAGCTCTTTAAGAGATGGCACAACTTCATGCCTGATTTTATTTCGGGAATAATTGGTCGAGCTATTTGAGCTGTCCTCACGGTAGGATATTGCTTCACTATCAATTATGGCATCTATTTCCTCCCGGCTTAAAAACAGCATGGGCCTGATCAGCTTTTCCCGTTTAGGTAAAATTCCATGCAGGCCCGCTATGCCAGTGCCGCGAGTTAGATTGAGCAAAACCGTTTCTATTACATCGCTTTTGTGGTGGGCAAGGGCAATGCAATCATATCCAAACTCAGTTCTAATAGTTTCAAACCATGCATAACGCAGCTGGCGTGCCGCCATTTGTATAGAAATTTTCTTTTCTGAGGCATAGCCTTCGGTATCAAAGCCTTTTGCATAAAAAGGTGCGCCCAACTGTTTGGCAAGCTCTTCTGTAAATGTTTCATCTTCGTTAGCCTCGCTTCCGCGGAGCCTGAAGTTGCAATGCGCAATACCAAAACTCAGCCCGGCTGCGTTGAATAAATGTGCAAGCAAAACAGAATCTTTACCACCGCTAACAGCAACCAGCACACGGCTGCTATCCTTAAAAAGCTGCTTTTCTGACACAAAAGATTTAAATCGCTCTACAGGCAACATCAGCCAAAAATATTTAATTTAATATCCTTAGCCAAAAAACTAATTTTGTACGGTGAGAAAAGCTCTTTTCCCAATATTCTTTCTACTGATTTCTTTGCCTTGCCTGGCTCAAAAGGCACAACAAATACACATACTTAGATCTGCATTTATCCAGGGGCTTGGCGATGGGAAAGCAAAAGTTATAAGCCCGGTTTTTGAGCATGAAGGCGCTACATTGGCTGCCGATAGCGCAACCTTAGACAACAATGGAAACTTTTTCAATGCTTTTGGGCACGTGGTTATCACCCAGCCTGATGGAACTGTGATTTATGCTGATTTGTTAAACTACTACGGCAATACGCGTATCGCCATTCTCACCAATAATGTGCGTTTGCTTGATAAAAATGGAGCTGTTCTATCAACTAATTACCTTACGTACAATATGGCCACCAAGGTTGGCACTTATACAAACGGTGGCAAAATAGTTAATGGCGAAGATGTGCTTACCAGTAAAAACGGCTATTATTTTGCCAATTCAAAAGATGCATATTTTAGGTACAATGTGATTATCACTTCTAAAGATGCTATTACAAAGGCTGATACAATGCGGTATAATTCTGATAGCAAAATAGCGTATTTCTATGGCCCTACCCATATTTATGGCAAAAAGGATACCCTATACACCGAGAATGGAAACTACAATACGGTTTCAAGGCAGGCATTTGCCATTAAAAACAACTTATATCAACAGGGGAGCAAAACTTTACGGGGCGATACTATATTTTACGATGATATTAAAGGCATTGGACGTGCCTTGCAGAACATAACCTTTAGTGATGCCGGAAGCCAGAAAATTACTTTAAAAGGAAATTATGGTGTTTATCGCCGTGCAGATTCAAGCACACTGGTTTCAAAAAACCCATACGTGATGCTGCTTGCTCAGGATTCTGCAAAAGTTGATACCATCTATTTAACTGCCGATACGCTCTTTACCAAATTAATAGAAAAAAAACGGTTTGTGCCTGTTAAACGGGATGAGGCAATAAGCGACGAAATAGATGATGCAGAGCTTATAAATGCTCCCGTAAGCACTCCTGCCCCATCGCCTAAAGCAAATGTGGCTGTAACAAAGGCTCAACCAAAATCTAAGGCTCAGAATAAAAAAGATCAGCCTGCCAATGTGCCATCGACTGAAGGAACTGTGCCAATAAACAATGCTAAAGCCCCTCCAAAATATATACCTAAAACCTCTGCCCAGCTTCGTGATTCATTAAGGCGTGACAGTGTCTTTAAGGATTCTGTTTTGCTGTCGCAGGATACCTCAAAAACCCGCATTGTGCTTGCTTATCATCATGTAAAGATTTTTAAATCTGATTTACAGGCTAAAGCAGATTCTGTATTTTTTAGTTATAAAGATTCTGTAATACGTTTTTACCGCAATCCAATAGTATGGTCGCAGGGCGCACAGCTTACTGCCGATACTGTTTATTTACAGCTAAAAAATCAAAAACTCGATAACATATTGCTGCAAAACCGGGGCTTTATTGTAAATGTAGAAACTGATTCATTGAAATACAATCAGGTTAAAGGAAAAATACTGACAGGTTTTTTTAAACAAAACCAATTGCAAAGGATGTATGTAAATGGAAACGCCCAAAGCGTCTACTACACCCGAGACAGCACCGGATATACAGGAATGAACCGCAGCGTGAGCAGCCGGATGAAAATCAATTTTACCAATAAGCAGCTACAGGATATTGTTTTTATCCGGAAGCCTACCATGGAATACAATTCTATAGAAAACGTAAAGAAGGACCGGGAAATTTTAGATGGGTTTATCTGGAAGCCCAAGGAACGGCCGAAATCGAAAGAAGAGATCATTCCATCATTAAGAACGAAATCGGTGAAGGCTGTGGTGAAGCCAAAAGCGGTAAAGCCTGTTAAAAAATAGATAAAACAGAATGCGTTGACTTTAGACTTGTGATTTCAGTTAATTTTAGCCAGGCAGCGTGTTACGTTTTTTGGTTTGGGACACACAAGGAGTATGATAAGATTAATGTTGAATCTGTGGCGTTTGACACAACAATTTTAAATGGATTTTATGAATTGGAAAGTATTAAAAACAGAAGCTGAATACAATAAGGCGGCTACTAGAATGATGGAAATATTCCATGCTGAACCTGGCACGCCGGAAGGTGATGAGCTGGATTTATTGATTGTCCTGGTAAAAGATTATGACGACAAGCATTATCATCTGCCTGAGCTTGATGCCCTTGAAGTTATTAAATTCAAAATGGGCGAAATGGGAATGAAAGCGAAAGATTTGGAACCCATTATCGGCAGCAAGGGGCACGTTTCTGCAATTTTATCTGGCAAGCGGGAAATAACGCTTAAAATGGCGCAAAAACTGAAAAACTATTTTAGCATACCGGCCGAAGTGTTTCTACATGGTGCTTAAAACCTCAATCTTCTTGGCAATTACATTGGGAGGTTTGCAGAACGAGAGTCCTGCTGTTAGCAGTAGTAATATTAGAATCACAGTTGTCATTTACTGATCATTCCATTGAGATATCCCACAGTCGGCCTGCATTGTCGTTCGGTTGCACCCACAGCAAATAAAATACAAGCGGTCTTTGATTGTCCATACGAAAGCCAAGGTTCATAAGCTCTAAATGAAAAGTTTATGTCATCAAAAACAACAGGTGAAAGTAAATGGCCACTTGAACTAACTATCACAATACGGGCGGAGTTAGATTTTTTTAATGCATCATGCAGGCCAACAGATAATGCAAAATGACCAAGATGGTTTGTCATAAATTGCATTTCAATGCCTTTTGGCGTTTTTTACAATTCGGGGATTGCCATAACACCTGCATTGTTAATCAAAATATCCAATGCCCCTTTCCAATCGTCAACAAAACTATTTATTGAGGCAAGGTTATCTAAGTCAAGTTGAGCAAGGTGTACTTTACTATTTCCTGTGGTAGCAATAATTTCATCAACAACTTTTTTTCCTGCCTCTACATTCCTTGCAGCAACTGTAACTTCTGCGCCTGCTTTTGCTAATGTCTTTACAGTTTCTATCCCGATACCAGAAGCACCACCTGTTACAATGGCTCTTTTACCTGTCAAGTCTATTCCACTGACTACTTCATCTGCTGTAGAGTGAAAACCAAATTTTGTTGTTATTAAAGCCATAAAATGGATTGTTGTTTGTTGTGATGTATGCCCGAATTCTTACCGATAACGGTTTCGGGCTTGGCGAAGGTGGCGATTTTTACCACTAAATTTCATACGAAGCACCAAAGTTCAAATTTAGCAAAAACTGTCATACGAAGCACTGAACCGCCACTTTTGCCAAACCCGTGTTATGCCTTCGTTGTTCTTCTTCGGTTGTAGTTTGTCCTTTGGCAATGTCTGTCGTGGTGAGTTGGCTTGTAGGCTCTTTTGATTTTTTTGAGTAGGTCCAAGCGTTGGAAAAAAAGCAAATGTGCCTGCATATGCGTGGGCTTTACGTTCTAAAATGTTGTAACCGTGTCTAAAGGCTGTTTTCTAAAAATGTTCATAATTTTGTCTTGAATGTTTGATGATTTTAAGTATCTTTGTCAGGCGAGAAATTAAAAAAAGTGGAAACGAAGGAATTGATAAAAAACACAGGTGCTACTTTTACTCCAAAGGGCTTGGCAGACTATTTAAGTAGTCGAATCTTGTCTTATGTAGATAGGAAAGAAGTAACAGTCCTTGACCCTGCTTGCGGTGATGGCGAACTGTTGTTGTCTATGGGAGAACACTTGTCGGCTCGTGATATTGATTTTACACTAAATGGCTATGATTTAAATGAAGAATATTTGAGCCTTGCAAAAGAAAGGTCATACCGATTTGGCAAACAAAAAACCAATTTGGTAAATGGGGATTTTTTGGAAGTCGTAGATATAAATCAAAATCAATTAGCAATTAATTTTTTCGGAGCAAAAGGGAAAGGAATAAATGAGTCTGCTGACCTTGTAATTGCCAATCCTCCGTATGTAAGAACTCAAATTCTTGGAACAGAGCAAGCACAACTACTTGCTCAAAAATTCGATTTAAAAGGTCGTGTTGATTTATATTATCCTTTTTTAATTGCAATGACTGCAAGTCTAAAAATGGGAGGAATTATTGGCGTAATAACATCTAACAGGTATTTGTCAACTAAGAGTGGCGAAAGTGTCAGAAAGTTTTTAAATGAGAATTACGAAATACTTGAAATTGTTGATTTAGGCGATACCAAACTTTTTGATGCTGCTGTACTTCCTGCAATATTTATTGGTAAGAAAAAAGGAAACGTTGAGGCAATTTCCAATGCAGCTAAATTCATTAAGGTTTATGAAGAACTAAATGGTTACAAAGGAGAACTAAAACCTGCCGCTAATATTTATGATGTATTGAATACATCCGATTCGGGTTACTTCTCTGTCAATGCAAAAAGGTATAAAAAAACTGATGGCGTTCTAATGTGTCGAACCACAAAAGGTTATTCGTGGGAGTTGCTTTCAGATTCCGAATCTCTTTGGGTAAGTAAGATTGACAATAATGCATCTTGTTTCGTTGGCGATTTATTCAAAGTTAGAGTTGGTATAAAAACTACGGCTGACAAAGTATTTATAAATGATGATTGGGATAAGTTAGGAACTGAAAAGCCCGAAGTGGATTTACTTAAAAATTTGATTTCACAAGAGAATATTGGCAGATGGGGAACAACCGCAAAAGCTACTCTTCAAATTCTATATCCTCATTATAATAAAGACGGAAACAAAACCACTATTGATATAGAGCAGTTCCCAAAAGCTAAAAAATACTTTGAGAAATTTGGAGCACGATTAAAAGAGAGAAAATATTTAATTGATGCTGGTAGAAAATGGTTTGAAATATGGGTTCCTCATAATCCAGACTTTTGGAATTTACCAAAGTTGGTGTTTCCTGATATAAGTTTGTCGCCAAGATTTTTCTTTGATGAAGGAGGAAAACTTGTAAATGGGAATTGCTATTGGATAGTAGCCGAAAAAAAGGAAAGTGTTGAGAAACTCTTATTGATACAAGGTGTTTCAAATTCAAAGTTAATGACAAAGTATCACGACCTTGTTTTTAACAATAAACTTTATTCAGGTAGGCGAAGATACTTTACTCAGTATGTAGAAAAGTATCCTTTACCTGATTGCAATTCTCCTGTAGCAAAGTCAATAATCAAAATCGTTAAAAAACTTAATGCTGAAAATAATGCAGATAAAATTTCTTTGCTTGAAGAGCAATTAGAAATTAAAGTTGCAGAGGCTTTTGGCGTTTCACCAATTTTTAAGCTGGATTAAATACCGCCTTACCATAATGCTTTTCAAAAAAACTCATTGGAATGTTTCTTTGGCATTTATAACTCTCTGAACTAACATAAGAAAATATATCGCCAAGTCTTTCTCCAGGCGTTAAAATTATTCCTTCAATTATTTCGGTCTTAGGATTTGTTAAAGCAATTAAATAACGAACATCAAAAGTTGTCAGGTTCTTTTCCTCTATTACAAACTCTTCTCTTTCAGGAGAAAATCTGCCTAAGTCAACTGTCGGAGAATCCTGAACTTTCACTTCTAACAATTGGTTTCTTATGTCAGGAAAAGCACCATACAACAATTCGTTTTCCTTTACAATATAACCCAATAATTCTAACACCATTCTTTCAAGTGCTTGTCC
>JAYVNR010000312.1:0-2871 GCA_043758305.1 Pedobacter sp.
GCGGCTTGTAGATTGGTGCCTTGCATAGAGCGAATTTATTTTGGCGATAAATTAAGCGCCTTAACTCATCTAAAAGGGAAAGATTTTGTTGTTGATTGCGTATCTGATTGCATTAGATATTATATAGCCTCGGCTGGCTTAATAAAGTTGTCTATTGTTTGATTGAGCCTTAAACCTCCCATTTGGTGCTATTTTATTAGGTTGATTTAACGGTATGTATAATGCTTTGTTAAAAATTTAGAAAGAACTTTCTTGCACTCAGATTTTTTTGCAGTTTGGCGGTAATAAAGATGCGTTCACCTTTGCCAAGTTCACCTGCTGATTCACACACGATGCAGTCACTGTCCCTAACTATGGCATTAGAATTCCAATGTAATAACCACGTAGCAAAGGAAAAATAAATTTGTGCAATCAAATAACTGCATTATATTTGCAGTCAAATAGCTGCATAAATAATGGAAACCCGTAGAGATGTATTTCAGGCGATAGCCGACCCAACCCGCAGGGCAATATTGGGGTTAGTGATTTTACAGGCTATGACGCCCGGCACAATTGCTGAAAATTTTAACTCGTCACGACAAACGATATCAAAACACATTCAAATCTTGACTGAATGTGAATTGTTGAATCAAATGCAATCCGGCAGAGAAATTTTTTACCACTTCAATCCAAATAAAATGAAAGAAATAGCAGAATGGCTGGAGCCTTACCGCAAAATGTGGGAGAACAGGTTCGATGCAATCGATGACTTACTGAACGAGATGCAAACCAAAAAAACTGACGAAGCAAACAGTTAATAACAATTAAAATCGAAATGAGATGAAAAAACAAATGTATCCTTGCTTATGGTTTGACGGTCAAGCCAGGGCTGCCGCAGATTTTTACTGCTCCATTTTTCCGAATTCGAAAATAGTTAACGATTCCGGAATGGTGGTTGATTTTGAACTAAATGGAGAATTTTTTATGGGCCTGAACGGGGGCAATATGTTTAAATTTAACGAAGCAGTTTCTTTTGTGATCTCATGTAAAGATCAGGAAGAAATTGATCACTATTGGCATAAGCTTATCGTCGACGGTGGTCAGGAAAGTCAATGCGGATGGTGCAAAGACAAATATGGACTATCCTGGCAGGTCGTTCCGGCCATTTTTGGGGAATTAATGTCAGATCCTGAAAAGAGGCAGCGTGTTGTACATGCATTCATGAAAATGAAAAAGTTCAATATCGAGGCTTTAAAAAATGCTTAAAACCATGAAATAAATAAGATCATTTAATGGGTGAATAGAGGACTATTCTGTGCTTTCCTTTTTCTAACAAGTATTTCATACCTCACCGACACCAATTTTGTGAATATATTTTGACATTTAGATTTACCTCAGTATTTCCGTGTAGAACTTCCTATTTCAAAAATTTTGGATGTTTTGTTTTACTTGTTCCCCAGATACCATCAAAGTTTAAGGAATGAGCTAACGTTGGTTTCGTAATCACATTAATATCGGGTATGATTGCCCATGTTGATAGTGGTGACGCTATCGGATACATTTTCAATGTTATTCTTTGGCTTATACTATTTGCAATCTCCTACCTATTTTGGCACCAAAGAATAAATAAAAAAATAAGTTCTATCACAATTCAATTAATACAATAGAAACAATCATGGCAAAGCAGATAAAAGTTACCAAAATATTTAATTTCCCTGTTGAAACAGTTTGGCAAGTTTGGGTGGACCCTGAACTGGTTAAGCTTTGGTGGGGACCCAAACATTTTACTTCGCCTTTGGCAAAAATTGATTTCCGTATTGGCGGAAAATCTATTGTAAGTATGCAAGCACCAAAAGAAATGGGGGGACAAGAGTTTTATTCCGTTTGGGAGTATTTGAAAATCCTTCCCTTCCAAACAATCGAGTTTATCCAAAGCTTATGTGATGAAGGTGGCAATAAAATTAATCCAACAGAAGTAGGTATGCCTGCCGACTTTCCTGTAGATGTTTTAACAGTTGTAACTTTTACGGGAAAAGCCAGTGATAAAACAGAAATGACTGTTACCGAATATGCAGAATTTGGCTCTATCAGTAATTTTGCACAAATTGGTTTAGAGCAAAGCATGGACAAAATGGGCGATATTTTTAAATAAACAAAAATGCTTTAATCAACAATTAAACTTCCGGTGGTAGGTTATCACCGTTACAGCTGTCGGAAATCACCATTTTATACAATAACTTAAGGAATCTCAACCTTTACAAGATCAGGCCTAGCTAAGGCTTTCTTCCAAACAGTGATATTTTTCCTATCAATATAATAGAGTAAGGCAGACTTCCGTTCGCTGATCAAACCTTGGCTTATATCGTCAAAAACCTTCTTTTTGAAAGCATCGTCATACCTATAAAAGGCATTGCCAGGTAGATTGGTTTTATTGTTTTGGTTGAGTCATTTTGATGAATGTACGCCACTTTAAGCTAAAACGAATTCAGGAACAGACTTTACAGAAGCAAGTGCATAGAAAATACCAAATGGATGGCCGAAAACAAGTTATAAAATCATAGATATTGAAAGTCAGATTATTGTCTTATAAAAATCAGTATAATTAGGATATAATTTTCTACGATATGTATATTTTAAGAAGTACGTTTCTACTATTAACCTTTCTGTTAATATTTAAAATTTCTAACGCCCAAAACGCAAGACTTGATAGTGCAATTATTAAACTGATGGCAAGTAACCATATTCCGGGTCTTGCCGCCTGCGCTATTGACAGCGGCAAGATCACATGGACAGGATACTATGGTTATCAGGACATTCTAAAGAAAAAAAAGGTTACCGAAAACACCATTTTCATGGTAGCATCGACATCAAAAACAGTTACATCGGCAGCGC
>JAYVNR010000313.1:0-2871 GCA_043758305.1 Pedobacter sp.
AATACTCAGCCCCTGCTTCGCAACAATTACCGTCATTGCGCCAAAAACTGCAAATGGCGCAAAATTCATTACATATCCTGTTATTTTGAGGATTACATGCGCAATGGCATCCATAGCTTTGATAACTATTTGCCCTTTTTCCCCTATCGCTGCTGTCGCAATCCCGAAAAACAAAGAGAAAACTACAATTTGGAGTATTTCATTATTTGCCATAGCCTCTGTAAAGCTTTTGGGAAAAACATGCGCTATAAAATCTTTCAACGAAAGGGCGGTTTTTTGAATATCTGTTGCAGAATGAGTGTCGGGCAATGTTAGATGCATTGTTTTGCCAGGCTCAAAATAGTTTACCAGTATCATGCCAAGGACCAATGACACCAATGTTGCAGTTAAAAACCATATCATGGTTTTGCCCCCAATGCGCCCCACGGCTTTTATATCGCCAACTTTGGCCACTCCAACTACCAGCGTGGTAAAAACCAATGGAGCAACTATCATTTTGATGAGGCGTAAAAAGATATCGCTTAAAAGCGAAAAATATTCCAGTTTGCCATCCCTATCTGATGTAGCTGTTTTTCTGATCTTGCTCTGATCGATTTTGATCGCTTTTTGAGCCTGATAAACTGTAGAGAGAGTATCTTTGGTTGCAGCCATTTGTACATCTGCCTGTTTAATCTGAGCTTCTGCGCTGATTATAGTTTCATTGTATTTGCTAAGATTTTCTACATTGTAGACATAGCCCACAACAATGCCGGCCACCAATGCTATAAAAATAAAAAGAGTGAGTTTGTTTTTAGTCATACATGGATATTAAACCGATAAAGCTATAAAAACAATTTATTACTTTGCCAATACTTAAAAAGCGTATGCAGCATGCCCTTAAAGATATTAAAAAAGAACTTGAGCATTTAAGCCAGGCTCAACTAGCGGATGCCTGCCTTCGTTTAGCGAAATATAAAAAGGATAATAAAGAACTGTTAAGCTATCTTTTATATCATCAGGATAATCCATTGGCTTATGCAGAAGAAGTAAAATCTATCTTTGAATGCGACTTTAAAACGCTGCCCCGGAGCAACTATGCCAGCACAAAATCGCTTCGTAAAATATTGCGCAACATAAACCGGCATGCAAAATACACTTCCGACAAACAAGTAGAATTGGAATTGCTTGTATGGTTCTGCAAAAATTTTTTAGCCTACGCCGATGTGCGCAGTTCGCACAAGCCGTTACAAGGGATTTTTATTCGCCAAACAGAAAAAATAGCTGCCATATTGCCCAAGCTTCATGAAGACCTGCAATTTGATTATCAACAGGAAGTAGACAGGCTGATTGCTGACGCAAAGCCAAAAAATCAGAGCTTTAGCCTGAAAAACCTATTCGTGTAACATTGCAACCCGCCCTAAGTCAAACATGCATCGAGAATAATGGCTAGTAAAGAAGAGCGTTTCAAGATTATTTTTCAGAGCAACTCTAAAAAAATTTTCCATTTATGTCTCGGTTATACCGGAGATAATGATTCGGCTAACGATCTGATGCAGGAAACTTTTTTAAAAGTTTGGCAAAATCTCGATAAGTTTCGCAATCAGGCCATGATCTCTACCTGGATTTACAGGATAGCAGTAAATACATGCCTGTCTTATCTCCGCGTAGAAAAACGTCAGGCTAAAGATGAGCTTACTGACCAGATTATAGAAAACCGTGTTGAAGAATTCTCTGAAAAAAACGAACAGGTAGCCCTTTTGTATAAATGCATTTCTCAATTAGAAGAAAATGAAAGGATTGTTATAACCATGGTGCTTGATGAAGTGCCTTACGCAGAAATAGCACAGGTTTCGGGAATTTCGGAAGGGAACCTTAGAGTGAAAATACACCGCATAAAACAGAAATTGACAGAAATATACAACCGCCATGAAAGATTTTGAGGCACTGAAAGATATATGGCATGGCCAGGTTGAACTTCCAAAAGCCGGATATGAGGATATTCTAAAAAATATCCGCAAAACCCGTGGAAGATTTGCCAATAAACTATTATTCCAGCTTATAGCCATAGCTGTTTCTATTGCTGTACTGTTGTTTATTTTATCTAACAGCGAGTTTAAATTAGGTACTTCCCAGTTGGGAATACTCATATTCATAGTTTGTTTGGCATATTATTTATATGTTCAAATCCGAGATTACCGCAATATAAACCACAGCTCAAACCTGCTGGAAAAGCCCGACGAATACATTACCTATTTAAAATCGTATAAGCACCATCGCTATATTCTTAACACCCGTATTTACAGGATTTATATGGTTTTTATAGCAATAGGCCTTGCACTTGGCTTTATCGAGGTGTTTTTTACGCTTTCGGTTTGGCAAACCATATTGGCAGTTGTGTTCACAATTTTGTGGTTCTTGTTGTGTAATTATGTGTTTATGCGCCTGTATATCCGCAAAGAAGAAGCAAGATTAAATGAGATGATCCAAAATCTTGAAAGGCTGCAGCATCAATTTAAAAGCGAAGAAGAATCCTTTTAGGTCTGAATAATTAGTTATTACTGAGAGTTTTTAAACTTCATTTTATAACTTTTACAGGGCTTTGCCGTAATAATGCTTATCGCATGAAAAGCATTAAACTTATTTATTTCCTGATAACTGCTACCCTTGCTCTTATTTTAGCTAATACATTGTTTTTTCTTGTTCAATACAATAATAATCAACTAAATTATGCTGAAGCAACAAAGGCCCATAACACAATTGAATTCACTAACGTTCTGCAAAACACGCTTTTAAGAGCGGAGACGGCACAACAAACTTTTTATATTACTGGTGAGAGCCAATCGTTAGAGCCATATAAATCTGCAGTAACAACAATAGAAGCTATTTATCAAA
>JAYVNR010000314.1:0-8959 GCA_043758305.1 Pedobacter sp.
ATGCAATTACTTGACGGTAAATACGTATCCGAAAAACTTAAGGCTGAAATTGCTATAGAAGCTGCTGAAGTTCTCGCCAGCAAGGGAAGAAAGCCACACCTTATTGCAATTTTAGTTGGGAACGATGGGGGAAGCGAAACGTATGTAGCCAGCAAAATGCGCAGTTGCGAAAAAGTTGGCTTCCGCTCCACACTTATACGATATGATGTTTCGGTTACAGAAGCCGAGCTGCTGGGCAAGATCGAAGAAATTAATCAGGATGCAGAATCAGATGGATTAATAGTTCAACTGCCATTGCCTAAACATATTGATCCTGATAAAGTTACGGAAGCAATAGACTACCGTAAAGATGTAGACGGCTTCCACCCCATCAACCTCGGGCGCATGCAGCGCAACCTTCCCTGCTTTATCCCGGCAACACCTTACGGGATAACCTTAATGCTCAATGAATACAAAATTGAAACTGCTGGCAAGCATTGTGTGGTGGTTGGGCGCAGCAATATTGTCGGCTCGCCGATGAGCATCCTGATGGCACGCAACGCCTCCCCCGGCAACTGCACCGTGACCATGTGCCACAGCAAAACGCCAGATATTAAAAAATTCACGCTGGATGCAGACATCCTGATAGTGGCCATTGGCAAAAAGAATTTCATAACTGCCGACATGGTAAAAGAAGGTGCGGTGATAATTGATGTTGGCATGAACCGCGAAACTTCAGTTGAAACTAAATCCGGCTTCAAGCTTTACGGAGATGTAGATTTTGAGAATGTAGCACCAAAATGCTCGTGGATTACTCCTGTTCCGGGAGGTGTAGGGCTAATGACGATTGTAGGGTTATTGAAAAATACGCTGGCCTCTGCCAGAGGCGAGATATACGGCTAAGGCGCCATTAATTGGTACTCTTAACAATTTTTGTGATAATTTCGTCCAACTCCACAGAGATTTCAAGCAATAAAGAAAAAATGCTCCTACAGTTTTGATCAAGCTCCATTTTGCTTAAAATGTTTATGAGCCCCAGAATGTTAGCCAAGGGCCGCCGTAGAAGGTGAGATTGTTCCCATCCAATTTTCGTCAGCCTATCATCTTTTTCTTCTATAGTTAAATTTGCTTCCTTCAGCTCATCAGCAGTAGAAATGTACTCCGTAATATCATAGCCCAGGCAAAAAATCCCCTGTGGTTGCAGAGTTTTATCAAAAATAGCTGTATACTCCCACTGCGTAATTATGTACCCTCCTTTACCGTCGTGTTTCCGTATAGTAGCGGGGAATGATTTTTCTGGCGATGCAAAGCATTTAGCAGCAATCTCACCGCAAGTTTTCGTATCGTCATGGTGCATCGTGATGTGATACGGCTTACCTACAACATCCGGATCAATATGCGAAAAAGCATTTTTATAATTAGTATTCACGTAGCTGTAAGTTCCATCCATCGCAGTGGTAATGATGTAAAAAAATTGCGAATTTTCTAATAAGCTAATAGTCTCCTGAAATTGCTTCATAAATAAAAAAATACAATTATAGATATTTGTGTACGTAAATAAGCGGAGCTTTGTTCTTATAATTTCTAAGGGCATTAATTTCAAAACACATTGCTTGTTATAGGTTCTCTAAGCTTTGGCAATATAGCTTCTGTAATATTTCCGTTCCGAATGGCAAAAACTAACATCCAAAGTTATATTTGTGTATGAGGACGTTACCTCGAAACTAATTAAACCGATTATGAAAAAAATTTATTTGCCCCTTGCTGCAGGGCTTGCAGGCGTACTTCTTTTCGCTGCATTTAATCGCTCTGCTGATAAACATGGCTTTGTTTTAGGGACACCAGAAGTTAAGTCAATGACTTCCTTAGCATTTGGCCCCGATGGAATCCTATTTATTGGCGATTCAAAAAACGCTTCGGTTGTAGCTTTTAACACAAAAGATATCAAACAAGCTAAAACTGCCTCGGTTGACATTAAAAATATTGATCAGAAAGTTGCGGCAGCATTGGGCACACAGGTTGCCAACATAAGCATTTTAGATATGGCTGTTAATCCAATATCTAAAAAAGTTTATTTTGCTGTACAAAACAGTGATGGAACTCCTGTTCTGCTAAGGCTTAATGGCGATAAATTTGAATCCGTGCCGTTAAAAGATGTAAACTATTCTACGGTAGCCTTGAATAATTCGCCAGCCGAAGATGCAAAAGACCAACGTGGAAATACATTGCGTGTTGGCATGATTTCGGATATTGGCTATTCGGATGGAAAATTACTGGTTAGCGGGATTTCAAACCTTCAGTTTGCTTCTACTTTCAGGAGCATTACTTTTCCATTTACTGACAAGCAAGAGCAATCTTCTTTAGAAATATACCATGGAGCACATGGCCGGTATGAAACAGCATCTCCAATAAAAACATTTACTACATCTGTACTAAACGGCAAAAAATACCTCATTGCAAGCTATACCTGCACGCCCCTTGTTCTTTTCCCGTTAGAAGACCTTAAAACAGGCACACATGTAAAAGGCCAAACTGTTGCAGAAATGGGCGCTGGCAATACTCCGGTTGATATGCTTACCATAAAAAAAGGCAACGAACAATACTTGGTTATGGCTAATACAAGCAGGCCAGTATCTGAAGTCAACTATAAAAATATTGCAGCTTTTCAGGGCACTATAACTGAGAAAGTGGCAACTACTGCCGGAGTTCCATTTAAATCATTATCATTCGATAAAGTGCTCCAAATGGACAAAATTGACGATGGCAGTGTGCTTGTGATGCAACGCAAGGCTAATGGCGATGTTGACCTTTGGACAGCCAATGGCGATACACTATAATTTTCGCTCAGTAAAAAAAATCAGGTTATGCGTTTTGTATAGCCTGATTTTTTTTGCCCTTGTGTTTTTCTTTTCGTGCAGCACCAATAAATCAAAGCAGATAAAAATACTGTGGGATAAAAAGAAGGCGATTGGGCTTATTGTTCCTAAAAGCCTGTTGCCTGATATCGCACCAGATTCATTAAAAAAATTATTACAAATAAATTTATCTGGCAACGTTGATAAGCCGGGCATGCTTGGCGATTATTCTGATGCTGATGAAGGCATTCTCTTTAAGCCACTTATTGCTTTAACCCCGGGAGAGACGTATGAGATAAACTACCGTTACAATAAAATAAGCGAAATTGCTATTCCTAAAAAAAACTCTATAACACCCCAATTATTAAAAATTTATCCGGTATTGGATACGTTGCCTGAGAATTTGCTTAAAATATATTTGCAATTTTCCCGGCCAATGCGTGAAGGGCAATCAGCTAAATATATAGCACTATTAAACAGCAAAAAGGATACTGTACCGGCTGTTTTTTTGGACCTGCAGCCAGAATTATGGAACGAAGATCGGAAGGTGCTAACCTTATGGCTTGATCCGGGGCGCATAAAACGCGATTTACAGCCGAATAAACGCCTTGGCAATCCATTAAAAAATGGAGGCAAATATATAGTAACGATATCTCCATACTGGCAGGATGCAGAAGGCACAGCTCTGGCAAAAACATATACTAAATCTTTTATTGCTTTAAATAGGGATAGCATTTCTCCAAACTTAAAAAACTGGACCATCCATCCTGCCGAAGCAAACACCAAAAAGCCGCTTCGCATCACAATTAATGACAACCTGGATTATTTTCTCCTCAATCAGGCTATACACCTTGAATATTCAGGCAATACTCCCGTGAAAGGGGAAATGAAGGTTAGCGATAATGGCAGCACAATTGATTTTTTACCTGCTGGCAACTGGCGAGCTGGGCGGTATAGGCTTTGGTCAGAAACACGGCTTGAGGATATGGCGGGCAATAATTTACTAAGACCTTTTGATAGGGACTTACAGGCTAAGGCACCAAAAGCGGCTCAATCTGATATTTATTTTGAAATTAAATAATCATCTAATCACTGTTACCCAGCCAGATTTTTTAAAAAACTTCATTTCTTCATCGCCTTCAAGAACCCAGTAATAAACGCCCACAGGCACTTTGCTGTCACCTTTCAATCCATCCCAGTATTGGGTTATATCTGCTGTTTGATACATTAAATCGCCCCAACGGTTAAACACTTTAAAATTCTTTATCTGTATTTTGTTGCTGACCATGATTGTAAAAACATCGTTTATCCCATCCCCATTTGGCGTAAAAGTATTAGGGATAGAGAGATCTGGCAGGATGACTGTCACAGTAATTGGCTCAATTGTAGAACAGCCTTCATCTGTGCTGGCTTTGATATAGAAAACTCCGCTAAAACGTATTTTTGAAGGGTTTTTTAAGCTTTTTGTAGCTTCCGGGTCAGTCCAGTAAGTGTAAGTAAAACCAGGTTCGCTAATGTAGCTTTGCGTGAGGTCTACCGTTGTGGGATAAGAAACAACGGGAGGTTCTAAAACTTTGATAGATGTGATTTTTTTAATGACGACAGTAACTGGCAACACCAGTGTGCAGCCCGATGAACTGGTGCCTTTTATATAATATGTCCCATCAATAGTTACATGCTTTGGATTGTCTAGCACAACCGTGGCATTTTTATCTTTCCAGTAGGTATAGGTAAGGTCAGAACTATTGCCAACAGTTAAAGAGGTTGCAGTAATATCTACAGAGATACACTTCTCCTCCGGATTTGCAATATTCATGAACATATTGGTAATTGTAGTGTACAATGTTTGAGTACATCCCAAGCCAGGAAAAGGACTTAGTTCAACACCAATTTTGGTGCCTACGGGAGGGACTGGCGAAAGGCTCAAGAACTGGCTTGTGCCTAAAGATTCTAAAGTTTGAGCATTGAACCAGTTGTATCCCGCTAAGCCTGTTATGGTTTTAAGTGTTATACCGCCAACATCAGGACAAGTAACATTTCCAATTATGGGTATAGAACAGTTTTCGTTAAAATCAATGTAAGCGTATCCAAAATGCCCACCTCTGCTACAATCGTTGGTGGTAAACTCTAATCGAATAGTGTGACCAAGATATTCTGATAAATTTACCATTACCGGCGACCAAGGCTTGTACAATACAGAATCTGCCTGTAAAGATTTTTGAAAACCAGGTATGCCACCCCCCGAGCCCGGGGCAGTAAATTCAAATGAGCCACATGAAGTTGTAGTATTGGTGTTCAAATCAATAACCTTTGCAGTAAATTTAGGCTGCTCATCATATTCATGGTTAGGGTTTTCCAGTACCACGGCATAATTAAAAATCACAGAATAAGCATCTACGTTAGATGGCACCTGAAGCGTATAGCTTATTGACTCTGCTCCCCTTCCATTAACTGCATTGCCTAATCTTATCACATAATCGCTTCCATTGGGCGCATCTAAAGAAAAACCTCCATAACCATCCATGCTGCCTTTTGGAATAACTGTATGCCGCCCTGGTATTGGTTTAGAGGGCGACAAAGCAATCACAGCTGGCCTGATTGCGTTCATAACCGTTCTTCTGGTATCAGAAATAAAACCTGTATAACACTCCCAGTTAGCAAGGGTGCCATTTTCAAAGCCGATATTTTGAGGGCACTCCGTAACAATCTGCCCAAGGCAATGGCTTGCCGAGAGATATAAAACGCCTAAAAACAACAGCTTCTTAAACATTCTTCAGATACGCAGAACACGCAAAACAATTAATAACATTAAAGATATCAAATTGTTATGATGCCCGTACTTATACATTACGGAAGTTTTGGCCTATTGGATGCCATTCTATTTAAATGGAAGCTATAGCTGTACCTTTAAATTCTTTTCAATAAGCAATTGTATTATTCCATCTACCATGCCTACGCGTGGAACGTAAACATGCTTAATGCCAGCCCACTTTAAAACTGTAAGATATATTTCGCAGGCCGGGATAATCACATCGGCACGGTCATAATTTAGGCCCAAAACGTTGACCCGCTCTTTTAACGAATACGAACTAAGTGTGCTGTATAACGATTTTAGCTTTGCCAGTGTGAGCGCATTCCCCTCCTTCTCTTCCGACATGCGGAAAAGCTTATTAATATTGCCCCCGGTGCCAATGCCCGACAGGCTTTTATATTTTTTACAATTTACCTTTATCCATTCTCGCATATCCTCCCAGCTTTCTTTTTTATCCTGATTATCAAGTATGCGTATTGTGCCAATATTAAATGATCTCGAAACTTCGGGCTGCCCGTCAGAAAATACAGAAAGCTCGGTGCTGCCACCGCCAACGTCAATGTAGAGGTAGTTTTTTTTGCTATCTAGCTGTTCGTTAATATGGCTTGAGTAAATAATGTTTGCTTCCCGTTGTCCTTCTACAATTTCTAAATCTATGCCTGCCTCGCTCTTTATCCGCTTTACAATATCTTTTCCGTTAACAGCTTCCCGCATGGCAGAAGTGGCACAAGCCATATAATCTTCTACCTTAAAAACATCCATCAGGTTTTTAAAAGCCAACATTGTTTTAATAAGCTCGTCTGCTTTTCGCCTGGAAATAGCTTTATCTACAAATGCATCATCGCCTAAGCGCAGAGGTACCCTGATCATGGTATTTTTTTTGAATGATGTTTTATCATCATGTTCTATAATATCTGCTATCAGCAATCTCACAGCATTAGAACCAATATCAATAGCAGCGTATCTCAAGGTTTATTTTTTAAATTTCAGGTAAGTATATGTATCTGTCTGGGCTCGGTATAAGCCTTTCCCTTTGTTCTTGCGGTATTGATTGTTATTGAACCTATTGATTTCCCGTGCTTTGGTGTTATCCTTTAACTGGATATTGATTATGTCCTTTACTTCTTTCTTTATTTCCGGATCTAATATCGGGAAACCTACTTCTACACGATGGTCCAGGTTCCGTGTCATTAAATCAGCCGAGGAAAGGTATATCTTTTCATCGCCTCCATTGCTGAAAATATAAACCCGGGCATGCTCTAAATATTTATCCAGTATGCTGATAACTTCAATATTCTTGCTAAAGCCTTCAACTCCTGGCACCAAACAGCACATGCCCCTCACAATAAGCTGTATTTTAACCCCGGCATTGCTTGCATCATACAGTTTCGCAATAGTGTCTTCATCAGCCAGGCTATTCATTTTCATGATGATGTATGATTCCCTGCCATGCCGGGCACTGCTGATTTCTATATCTATCAGCTCAAATATCCTCTTTCTGCTCTCTAATGGAGAAACTATCAAATACGAGTAATCTTTATAGAAAACCTTTTTCTCCAAGCCTGTAAAGAAACGTTTTAATTCTGAAGTAAGATCTGTATTTGTAGTGAACAGGCTGTGATCTGAATATAGCTGCGAAGTTTTTTCATTAAAATTTCCTGTGGCTAAGTTGGCATAATAAACAAATTTGCCTTTCTCTTTACGGGTGATAAGGCATATTTTAGAATGGATTTTGTAATCTTTTATGCCATAGTTTACAATGATACCCTCTTCTTCAAGCCTGCCCGTCCAGTAAATATTTGCCTGCTCGTCAAATCGGGCTTTTAGTTCAAGTATACAATTTACCTGTTTGCCGTTTCTAGCGGCATTTATCAGGGCGTTTATTACGCGGGAGTTTTCTGCCAGCCGATATAACGTAATGCTGATTTCTGTAACTTTTGGATCTATAGCCGCTTCACGCAAAAAATGGATTATGTAATCAAATGATTGGTATGGAAGGTTTATGAGATAATCGCGGAGGGCGATCTGGCTAAAAATACTTTTTCCTAAATCCAGGTTTTTGACTTCTAAAGGCGGCTCTTTTACGTATTCCAGCTCTTTTCGCCCTACGTTTGGAAATTTGATAAAGTCCTTAAAATTATGATATCGGTTCCCTGGAATTAGGCCATCGGCATTTAGATCAAGCCGTGCAACCAGATACGTCAACATTTCTAAGGGCATATCGCTATCATAAAGCAGGCGCATTGGCTTCCCTTTTTTCCTGTTCTTTAGGCTTTTTGTTAAAACATCTATAAATTTTTCGCTAACCTGTTGGTCTAGGTTTAGTTCTGCATCTCGCGTAAGCTGTATAGAGTAAGCAGATATTTGATTGTAATCGAAAATGAAATAGATATCATCTAAACAATACCGGATAATATCATCAATTAGGATTATGAACTTTAAGTTATTGGTTTCCGGAAGCACCACAAAACGTTCAATGTTATCGGGAATTTCAATAAGGCTGTATCGTACCTTTTCTTTGTTTTGTTGCTTGGTAAGCTTTATTAAAAAGTAAATTCCCCGGTCTCTAAGTTCCGGAAAATGCTTATCGTCATCAAGCATAACAGGTACCAGAGTAGATAGTATGCGCTCTTTAAAATATTTGCGCACAAACTGCCCTCGCGATACATTTAGCTGCTGCTCGTTTATAATGAATATTTTTTCGCTTTCCAGCTCTTTTATTATTTCATCTTCAAATAAGTGATCAAATTTTCGTTCCTGCCTAACAACTATATTTTTAATTTCATTCAATATCCGCTTGGGGTTATAGCCAAATAATTCTTTTGCCCTGGCATTTACATTTGCCAGGCGGTTAAGCGTAGCAACCCTAACACGGTAAAACTCATCCAGATTTGATGAAAAAATGGCTAAAAAGCGTATGCGCTCAATCAGCGGAACGGTTTTATCCGCAGCTTCCTGCAGCACTCTGTCATTAAAGTACAACCAGCTTATTTCACGGTTAGTAAGGGGAATTCTGGGCTTCGGCATGTGTAAAATAAAACAGTCCCGAACTAACGTACGGGACTGCAAAAAACTTATTAATCATTTTTATTGCAACAACAAGTGCGGCTTCTTTGTTTAAAATAGCATGTCCCAACCGAAAAAAACTATTATTCTGATTTAGTTTCTTCAACCTTTGTTTCTACTTCAGCAACAGGAGCTGGCACAATGGCTTTCGCCGGGCGTGGCTGCCGTGGTTTTTTAGCAGCTGTTCTGCCCGTAGCTGTTGCTTTTGCTGCCGGTGCTTTGCGTACTGCCGGTTTAGTTGCCTCTG
>JAYVNR010000315.1:0-2869 GCA_043758305.1 Pedobacter sp.
GACATCTATGATCAGGTAGATAAATTAGGAAAAGACCGCGATAAAGAACTGGAAACAGTATTGCTTGAAATTTTGCCCGAAGCATTTGCTGTTATGAAAGACACGGCAAGGCGATTTACTGAAAATAAAACCATAGAAGTTACTGCTACTCAGTTCGACCGTTACCTTGCATCTAAAAAAACAAACGTGCTGATAAAAGGCGATAAAGCTCTTCACCACAATACCTGGCTTGCAGCTGGCACCGAGGTAACCTGGAATATGGTGCATTACGATGTCCAGCTTATTGGTGGCATTGTGTTGCACCAGGGAAAAATATCCGAGATGGCTACTGGCGAGGGCAAAACCCTTGTTGGAACCTTGCCGGCATATTTAAATGCTCTTGCTGGCCAGGGCGTGCACATAGTTACGGTGAATGATTACCTGGCACGTCGCGACTCTGAATGGAATGGCCCTTTGTTTGAGTTTCATGGATTAAGCGTAGATTGTATTGATAAGCATGAGCCTAACTCTGATGCCAGACGCAAGGCATATTTAGCCGATATTACTTTTGGCACCAATAATGAGTTTGGTTTTGATTACCTGCGTGACAACATGACACAGTCGCCACAAAGCCTGGTGCAGCGCAAACTGCATTATGCAATGGTTGATGAGGTGGATTCGGTTTTGATTGATGATGCCCGTACCCCGCTTATCATTTCCGGCCCAATACCTAAAGGAGATGAGCATGAATTTTACGACTTGAAGCCCCGGATTGAGCGGTTGGTAAATGCACAGAAAAATTTTGTGATCGATGTGCTCAATCAGGCTAAAAAACAGATTAATGCTGGCCAAAGTGGCATCAATGATGGTGGCCTTGCTCTTTTACGTGCTCATCGAGGATTGCCAAAAAGCAAAGCTCTTATTAAATTTTTGAGCGAGCCGGGCATGAAACAGATCCTCACTAAAACAGAGAACAACTACATGCAGGATCAGAATAAAGATATGCCTAAGGTAGATGAGGAACTTTATTTTGTAATTGATGAAAAAAACAATCAGGTAGAGCTTACAGAAAAAGGCATTGAGCTGATCACTGCTTCCGGAGAAGACCCGCATTTCTTTGTGATGCCCGATGTAGGATCAGAAATAGCTGAGCTCGAAAAATCTCCTCTCACCACAGAAGAAAAAGTAGCGAAAAAGGATGATTTAATGCGTGATTTTTCCATTAAATCTGAGCGTATACATTCTGTTAACCAACTTTTAAAAGCCTATACTCTTTTTGAGAAAGACGTTGAATATATTATTGACGAGGGGAAAATCAAAATCGTTGACGAGCAAACAGGGCGCATTATGGATGGGCGCCGTTATTCTGACGGGCTGCACCAGGCTATAGAAGCCAAAGAAAATGTGAAGGTAGAAGATGCTACCCAAACCTATGCTACCATTACGTTGCAAAACTTTTTCCGCATGTACCATAAGCTTTGCGGCATGACGGGGACTGCGACAACAGAAGCTGGCGAGCTTTGGCAAATTTATAAGCTTGATGTAGTTGAAATACCTACCAACGTACAAAACCAGCGAAAAGATTACGAGGATATGGTTTACCGTACTGTGCGTGAAAAATATAATGCTGTAGCCGATGAAATCACTAAGCTTACCCAAGCAGGCAGGCCGGTGCTGGTTGGTACAACCTCAGTAGAAATTTCAGAATTGCTAAGCCGTATGCTAAAACTTCGCGGTATAAAGCACAATGTATTAAATGCCAAGCTCCATCAAAAAGAGGCTGATATTGTTGCCGAAGCCGGGCAGTCTGGAACGGTTACCATTGCTACTAACATGGCCGGAAGGGGTACCGATATTAAGCTTGGTGCTGGTGTAAAAGAAGCTGGAGGATTAGCAATTGTTGGTACAGAACGGCATGAATCTCGCCGGGTAGACCGCCAGTTGCGTGGCCGTTCAGGCAGGCAGGGCGATCCGGGCTCTTCGCAGTTCTTTGTCTCTCTGGAAGATAACCTGATGCGGCTTTTTGGTTCTGAGCGTATCTCAAACATCATGTTAAAGATGGGCATTGAAGAGGGCGAGGTGATCCAGCACTCCATGATTACCAAATCCATTGAGCGGGCTCAGCGCAAAGTTGAGGAAAATAACTTCGGCATCCGTAAGCGTTTGCTGGAGTATGATGATGTGATGAACTCGCAACGCACCGTTGTGTATTCTAAGCGCAAAAATGCCCTTTTTGGAGAACGCCTTGAAGTGGATATCAATAACACCATTTTTGATGTGGTTGAAGATATTGTTACCGAGTACAAGGAAGATGCAAATTACGATGGATTTCAGTTAGAGATTATCCGTATTTTCTCTGTAGATGCCGAGCTTAGTGCTTCAGAATTTACAGATACCCCCATCTCAAAACTTACAGAGCAGGTTTTTGATAAAATAAATGATTTTTATCAGCGCAAAGCCGAAGCTATAGCCCAACAAACTTTGCCTGTGCTCAAAGATGTGCTCAGGGAACGCGGGCAGCAGATTGAAAATATTGTAGTTCCGTTTACCGATGGCATACGGGGCGTACAGGTTACAACCAATTTGAGGAAAGCAGTTGAAACCGATGGAAGGGAAGTGTTTAAAACTTTCGAAAAATCGGTGGTTTTATCGCTTATAGACGAAGCCTGGAAAGAGCACCTTCGTGAAATGGATGAGCTTAAACAGTCGGTTCAAAATGCAGTATATGAGCAAAAAGACCCTCTTGTTGTATATAAAATTGAAGCCTTTAACCTCTTCAAGCAAATGCTCGCAATGGTAAATAAGGATGTGGCCAGTTTCCTTTTCAAGGGTGGAATCCCCTCACAAGAACCAGAAGATGTGCGTGAAGCCCGCCCACAGCCAAAGCAGG
>JAYVNR010000316.1:0-2855 GCA_043758305.1 Pedobacter sp.
GCAGCTTTAGTCTGATTATAATCGCAGGTGTTTATCACGGTCATGCCTGGCAGCATTTTCATCAGCCCGATATCTTCAAGGATTTGGTGGGTTGCGCCATCTTCGCCTAACGTTAGCCCTGCATGCGAGGCGCAGATTTTAACATTTTTATCTGAATAAGCAACCGACTGGCGTATTTGATCATAAACCCTGCCGGTAGAGAAATTAGCGAAGGTGCCCGTAAAGGGGATTTTGCCTCCAATGGTCATGCCAGCCGCTATCCCTATCATATTTGCTTCGGCAATGCCAATTTGGAAAAACCGTTCCGGAAATTCTTTAATAAATGCATCCATTTTAAGCGATCCGATCAAATCGGCACAAAGGGCAACTACATTCGGGTTGCGCTTGCCTGCTTCTAATAAGCCTGCTCCAAAGCCAGAACGGGTATCTTTTTTTTCTGTATAGGTGTATTTTTTCATTTCAGTTTAAGAGGAGTGAAGCGGGATTGCCGCATTGTTTTAGTAATCCTGTAGCTGGGAGCTTAATTGTGCCAGTGCTGTTGCAAGCTGCTCATCGTTTGGCGCTACACCGTGCCATTTATGTGAGCCCATCATAAAATCAACGCCATTGCCCATATTGGTTTGCATTAAAATTAATATAGGCTTGCCCTTAAATGCTTTAGATTTTGCGAGTTCAAGCCCACGTATCACATCCTGCATATCATTCCCGTTCATTTCCAGCACATCCCAGCCAAAGGCTTCCCATTTTGCTCTCAGGTTGCCAAGCGACAGCACATTTTCTGTTGAGCCATCTATCTGCTGGCCGTTTACATCAATAGTAGAAATTAAATTATCAACCTTATTGTGTGGGGCAAACATGGCGGCTTCCCAAATTTGGCCTTCCTGCAATTCTCCATCGCCGTGAAGGGTGAAAACTAAACTATTGTCTCCATTAAGTTTCTTGGTAAGCGCTGCGCCAATAGCAACCGAAAGCCCCTGGCCTAAAGACCCTGATGCAACCCGTATGCCGGGCAAATGTTCGTGCGTGGCAGGGTGTCCCTGCACCCGCGAGTTGATTTTACGGAATGTAGCCAGTTCGGATATATCAAAATATCCCGATCTGCTTAGCACGCTATACCAAACAGGCGAAATATGGCCATTGGAAAGAAAAAACAGGTCTTCTCCCTTGCCATCCATATTAAAGTCTGGTTTATGCTTCAGGATATGAAAATATAAGGCAACAAAAAAATCTGCACAGCCTAAGGACCCCCCCGGATGACCGGATTGACAGGCATGTACCATTCTGACAATATCCCTGCGCACTTGTATAGCTATCCCTTCTAATTTTTCAATATCTATGGCCATATTTTTTTAATGAGCGGCTAAATTAATTATTTCCCGCCAATGACATAATTTTTAGATTGATAACTTACAAAGCCTCCTGTAACTATTTGGCTCTTCGAGCGTAAAAACACGTAAACTGAAACAGTTCGCTAAAAACTCTCATATGATAAAAAGATTACTTGCTTGTCCCGGCCTGCTCACACGATACATATATATAATTTCTATATCCCTGTTGCCATTTGCTGCAAAAGCACAGAATGGTTCTGTAGGTATTGGAACGGCAGCTCCTAACCCTAAGGCAATACTTGATATTGTATCAAATTCAAAAGGATTGCTCATACCCCGCATCACAGAGCAGCAACGTGAAGTCTTGCAGCCATCTGGTGTGATGAATAGTAGCCTGAATGGCTTGCTGATTTATAATTCTGATAAAAACACTTTCAATTTCTGGATCGATAACAAGTGGGTGCCTTTATTAGACCTTTCACAAGGGCTACAAAGCTTAAAGGGCGATAAAGGCGATGCGGGCCTTAAAGGCGAATCTGGTGCGCAGTGGTTCAATGGTTTGCTGGCTCCACCGGTGGTATCTACAGAGCCGGGGGGTGCAAAAGACGGAGATTTGTATTTGAATAATAACACTGGAAACGTATATCAAAAGAAAGGCAACTCATGGATATTAATGGCCAATTTAACTACAGGCGTAGTTGGGCCAGTTGGCCCTTCGGGGGCGCAATGGTATAATGGAAACCTTAACCCGCCCACAAATTCTACAGAGCCAGCTGGTATTAAGGAAGGCGATTTATATTTAAATAACTCTACCGGAGCTGTTTATAAGAGGCAAGCGAGCGGGGTTTGGACTTTAACAGCAAACCTGACTACTGGAGTTGTTGGTCCTCAGGGTCCTGCTGGCCCTGTAGGAGTAAAAGGCGATACCGGCCCTTCCGGCCCACAAGGTTTGACTGGCGCTACAGGCGCAACCGGCCCACAAGGAGCTGCCGGGCCTACTGGTGCAAAAGGGGATAAAGGCGACACGGGCTCACAAGGTTTGACAGGAGCTACTGGCGCAACCGGCCCACAAGGAGCTGCCGGGCCTACTGGTGCCAAAGGAGATAAAGGCGACACTGGCTCACAAGGTTTAACAGGTGCTACAGGTGCAACCGGTCCCGCAGGTCCAACAGGAGCGAAAGGCGATACGGGCAACACAGGGCCACAAGGTTTAACAGGTGCAACTGGTACACAGGGAGCTGCAGGTCCAACTGGAGCAACTGGCGCAAAAGGTGATATCGGCAATACAGGGCCACAAGGGGGCGATGGCCCAATAGGACCGCAAGGGCCAACCGGAGCCACAGGTTCAATTGGTCCGCAAGGCGCAACTGGTGCAACCGGCCCTCAGGGTTCGGCGGGTCCCACCGGCGCAGCAGGTTCTGTATGGTATAGCGGCAGTGGAGCTCCATCTGCGGGAGTTGGGGTATTAAATGATTATTACCTGAATGTAATCAACGGGGATGTTTATAAGCGTATTTCTTCAGGCTG
>JAYVNR010000317.1:0-8867 GCA_043758305.1 Pedobacter sp.
AACAGCCGAAACGAAGTATCCATATTCGGGATGGTTTTTAAAAGACTTCTTAATTCTTGCCGCTATTTCCGTATCGCCCAAAAGGACAACTCTTATTTGATTAAACCCTCTTTTCCTTAAATAATCAAACGCAAAGAATATAGTAGACCGCTGAATTAGTATAAAAACGAAAAACAGGAAATAGCTGTAAATCAATACATCCCGCGATACATCATAAATGCGCAAAAAATATAAACTGCCAAATACACATACCATATGATATGCAAAAGAAGGTATCAATCTGCTTAAGCTATCGCTTAAAATCAAAGGTCTTTGAAAAACATAATTCTGAGATAGCAAGGCTATGATTATCCAACTGCAATTAGCAATAAAGTATAATTCGCCAATGTTGTTATCTACAATAAAATATGCATTCCCAAAGTGGAAAAAGGATGCGATACTGATTGCAACATTTAAAATTACTAGATCGAGAACAAAAGTTATGATTGGAGCAAAACGAGAGTATCCGTGTTTCATAAACTGTTATTGAGTAAATAGTACAATCTGCATAGACAAATGTTTGGTTTGCTTAAAAACAGGAGTTATTTATGAATTACAAATATAGAAGAAACCCTTAAATATTCATTATGTTGTAGGAAGCATCATTTTATTGGCAAAATACTTCTTTCAATTTTTCAATGGTTTAACATTTAGCATTACTCTTTGTTAGAATTTAAAATCTAAACTAATATCAAGATGTATGTTTTTTGTAGCCTTACTTGGATGCCAAAATTCATCGAGGGTAGCTACTGGCCCGAAAGGGATTGCTTCAATATAATTCCATTGGTAGTTTAATGAATTTATAAGTTGCAAATTTGATGTAATGGTAAACTTTTTGTAATCCCAGCTCGATACAAACCCTTTTGAAATGTCTATCCAATGAATCCTTGGATCTGCAAAGAATGCGTAGAAATAGTCATTATTGTGCTCATATCTTTGCACGAGCAAGCCTATTTTTTTTAAACCATTAACCCAATTTATACTTAAAGATTGTAAATTTCCGCCAGGACCTATGCCTGCTCCTATAACTTGCCCTAAATTCGTATATCCATCCCTTACTTGATTGTGTGTGTACCAAGAAGGTGATGTCCGGATACGATATGTTTTGCTGGCTGCCATTTCCGTAATTTCAATTGAAGTTTGGATATAATTATTCTTGCGCATTGCAAACAGTTTTTCTAAACCAATTATATAAGCTCTTGAATGATCTGGTTGGATAAACATATCTCGCAAATTCCAATGGAAATCATTAAAGCCATATTCAAAATACACTTCTGCCCTATCTTTAGGCAAAACCCATCGTAGAAAAAAAGTACTATATTGATCCTGTTTGCGTGCAATTGCTTTATCGTATCCCTCAGCGCTTTTAACATATAGATTATTAATCGGCAAGTAGGAATAAAGCTTTTTGCCCATATCTTGATGATAAATTATTGCAGATTTAGCTGTACCAATATATAGTCTAGGTATCCATTTAGGTTGGTATATAAATAAAAGCCCTGAAATATATCTCCAATCATCAATTTTGGGAAGATAATATGGTTCTGTAGAGTTCAAACCATTTAGCAATGGATAGTATCCGGAGTGATTTAGACGCCCGCCAAATAATTCTCCTTCTATTGTTCCTATACTTGTGTGTAATGGTTTTGATGTATGAATTGTAATATGCCCGAATCCTGGAGCATTATTGCTTAATAGTAGTGAATTGAATTTTCCTGGGCCCCACCACATATTTTCTGTGGATAACCCTGCAGCTATAGGTCCAAAATTTGCGAGTATATTACTTTGGCCAGCAAGCAATTTAGAATAAGCACCTTGTCCGTACCGCTCCGGCGCATCAATATTGTTAACATAATATCTTATATACTCTTTTACAAATCCTTTATTAGAAAAATCGGTATTGAGAAACCCTGAATACTCTTTGTTTTCCGCCCAAATAAATTCTGGTTGAAACTGAAAGCTTAAAAATTTATACTTTAAATATACACCTGCACTAAACATAGCCTGATAACCTTTTGCAGGGATCATTGCACCATCATTCCAACCGTATGGATGATCTGAATTGATCTGTTGCCTTAGTTTTAAGGGTAAAACTTTTAAAAAAAATGGTGTTTCTAAACTGTCCTCCTTAGCTATATTGGTACCAAATAACTTTTGAGACACTGGCCTCAGAAGTAAGGAAACTGTGGAATCTCCTATGCCTATAATCTGTTGCCTTCGATAATAGTCTTCATAGTCATTTGATCCAACCGGCAAAGATTGTGATGAGCAAACCGTTGCACACAAGCAGAATGCAATAATGTGAAGGGCAATTAAACTGAGTTTGTTCATATTAAAACTGATAGGAGACTTTAACATTTACATGGAAACTATTGCTATCAACTCCCGGTAAAAACCAAAGATCAGAATTAGGAGAATCTGGCACATTTCTTTGCCATTGATAGTTTACTGAGTGTATCCATTTTAATTTACCCCCTATAACAAGTTGTTTATAATCCCATTGCATATCCCCCCCTACTACTAAATCAACCCAAGGCCTCCGAAGATCAGAAAATACATCATATTGAAAATCGTTATTATGTACGAGTCTGTCCAATTGCAAGCCGATTTTTTTAAGCCCATTTAGCCAATTAAGCTCTAATGATTGTGAATCACTTCCTGTCCCTATTCCTGCGCCTATAATTTGTCCTTGATTTGTATATCCCTGAGTAACTAAATGATGAGCGTACCAAACGGGTCCCGGTCGCATAAATATGGTTTTTGAATTTTCTAATTGCGTAGCTTCAGCCGCAAATTGTAAAAGATTTCCGGTTTTTGTTAATGTAAAAAATTTTTGGAAACCCATAATATAAGCCCTAGAATGCTCTGGCTCAAGCTCTAAATCTCGCAAATTATATGGATGGTCATTTCTGCCATATTCAAAATAGAGTTCAGCATGAGATTGCTGTAAAACCCATCTGGTAAAAAATGTAGTATATTGATCTTGAGACTTAGCATCCTCCTTAACATTATCTAAATTTTTTTTCTCAAGGGCTGAAAACAATGGCATATAGTCTCGAAATTTTATCACATCTTTCCCATAATTATTGAATACTCTTCCAAAACCTATGAAAACACCTGTTACCCACTTGGGTTGATAAGTGAAAATCCCACCTGAAAGATATCGCCAATCATTAGGTTTAACTGCTTTATAAGAACTGTTTTGCAAAGGCAAGAATGCCGAAGTATCCAACCGGGCTCCAATTATCTGGCCTTCAAATGATCCTATAGGCGTATGAATAGGGCGGACAGTATTGAGTGTTACATGCATAAATCCCGGGGCATTATTGCTCATGAGCAGTGAGTTCATTTTGCCTGGCCCCCACCAAAGATTTTCACTTGATATGCCTACCGATACCGGCCCAAAGGTTAGCCTAATACTGCTCTGCCCGGGGAATAGTTTAGAGTAAGCCTCATCTCCAAATCGCTCAGGCAAGTCTATCCTGTTAGATACATAATCAGTATACGACCGTATCACATTGGCTGTATGCCCTGCGCTTAAAAAGCCGTCGAACGATTTATTGGCCGCATACACCAATTCTGGTTGCAATTGTATGCTTAAAAATTTGTATTGCAAGAAAACTCCGGCAGTAACCATAGTTTGATAGCCCCTTGCAGCTATCATTGCCCCATCATTCCAACCATAAGGGTGTTTTGAATTATATTGCTGAGTTAAGCTTACGGGCATTAATCGTACATAAAGCCCTTTGTTGCTTTGCTTATCTCCTGATCGATCGAAAAGCCTTACCCCGGTATCTTCGCTATTTTGGGGGTTGTAAATATCCTCAAAATTGAGCAATGATTTTTTATTAAGCGGCCGCACCATAAATGAGATGGTGGAATCAACGTTGCCTAATAATTGTTGGTTCCTGTAATATTCATCAAGAAAAGATGACCCAGACGAGATAGATTGAGCTTTAATTGCCAAAGGCACAAATGCCAGTGCAAAAAATAAATATACCTTTATCATAAAATGCATTGGGTACAAACCTATGGATTTAGTTCCAATTGTTATTTACCTAGTCTAATAAACCGTGCAATTTTTAATCGTATGAACAAAAAAATACTCTGGGCAAGCCGAATAGAAAATTTTCTTTTAAAACAAAATCTGGTATTGATTAGGACTCCTTTACTCTTAGAGAGGCCCAGGAAGTTTGATTTATCATACCGTGGTTGGGATTATGTCCGGACCTCATCCCTTGAATTATGTGCTGCAGAAATTTATGATAATGGCATTGAAGGTTCTATTGCAGAAGTTGGCGTATATAAAGGAGAGTTCGCCAAATCTATAAGCCGGGCATTCCCGGATAGAAAATTTTATTTATATGATACTTTTGAAGGCTTTTCATCAAAAGATATAGAACACGAAAAGAAAATTGGGATAGAAAATTCTACTCATGAGATTGATTTTTCTGATACGAGCGTTGAAGCTGTACTGGCCGGCATCCCCAATAATAAAAACTGCATTATAAGAAAAGGTTATTTTCCTGATACTGTGGCCGAAGAAAACCAGGAGAAGTTTGTATTTGTAAGCCTTGATGCCGATTTATATAAACCGATCTATGACGGGCTTGAATTCTTCTATCCCCGCATGCAAAAAGGCGGATACATATTTATTCATGATTTCAACAACAATAAATTTTCGGGAGCTAAAGCTGCAGTAAAGAAGTTTTGCAGTGAAAATCGCATTGCTTTTGTACCGCTAACAGATATTGCTGGAACTGCAGTTATAGGTAAATCCTAACTATCCAACTTGCAATATTTTATCCATTGCAATAAGAACAGATTCTATACTATATTTCGCATACAATCTTCTTCTGCCCTGTTATATTATAGCCATAATCCAAATAGCCAAATGTGCCATTCTGGGGTTGTAAGCGGATTGTATTTTCACTATAAGATTATAAATATCCCCCTAAAATATTAGGCCCCAAAGCTTACGATAATATTTAATTCGAATGATATGTGCTGTTTTACTGAATTAGATGCTCTTCAAATCCTCTTAGCAATTTTGTGCCCTAATGAACGAGCCGGTTCCTCAACAAGAAAAAAGGTAATTGAAGAGAAAAAAATAACGGCAATCATGCATACAGCCAATACTAAAAAATGAACAAGATCATTATTGGTATTCATAAATCCCGCTATTTTTGGATATAAATATCCGCTTATTATAAAATGAAACAGGTATACTGAATAACTAATCTTGCCAAGATATAGTAATATTGGTGATTTGATGCTTCGCAATTGAAAAACCATAAATAAAAAAATCCCTGAAATGTGCCCCAATGCAAATCTCCACCATATTTCATTATCTGCCGTTAATCGTATATATGCAAAAAAACAGATTGGGATATATGCTATACTAAAGGTAAGAAGAAAAAGATGGAACTTGCTCAGCCTGTATTGTGTGATGTTTCGCATAACTTGATAGAAATATAAACCAAGAAACATTATACATAAACTCGTACTTAACATAACAGGCACTTTTATGCCGACAAAATATCTCACTAATGATCCTATCATAGATAGTGAAAGCAATAATAAAATTATAATAGAATTAATCCTTTCATTAAATAGCTTATTAAAATAATATAGAACAAGGCATATCACGTAAAAAATTAATTCAACCTGCAAAGTCCAGTAAACCATTTCTATATCTGCTGTCCCTAGCATCCTTTGCATCATTGTTAGATTAATAAGGATTTGCTTAATAGCAAATATGGAGGGGGAAAGGGCTATTACGACCAGGATTGAAATCCAATACACCGGATATAGTCTAAAAATACGATTTATCACAAATCTGCCTGTGCTTTGTTTTTCCAGGCTTCCAGGAATAACAAATCCGCTTATCATAAAAAAGGCAACTACTCCAACTTTGCCGAGATCTAAAATTTCTACAGGCTTTATAAAGTAGCTAGAAAAAGGAGAAAAGGTATGTTGGAAAAGAACAAGGTGCGAGATAAAAACGAATATCGCCGCAAGTCCTCTAAGCGAATCCACCCACTCGAGCCTGGAGTTATTAATATTTTGAGTTAATTGTTTGATATCGGGCATTATTAAAGTAAGATCTAGTTGTTAAGTGGTTTTGTTAAAAATTTCATTTATGCCAGGTATGCGCTTTACAAATATGCTTACTAATTTAAAGATCAATTCTAAAATTATTAGGTAGAACAATTTAACGATATGCCTTTAGATAATCTGCGCTATGGAAATTTGTTAATGTTATCATAGCCTTGTAGTTTATTTATTGAATCTATCACTTCTTCCACAGAAATATGTTCCATACAGTTACCTTGGGCTTTATTATACTCATATCCGAAATTAAGATAGCCAAAAATACCTATTGATGGCACAACCGAAATTGTATTTTCACTGTAGGGCCCCCATCTTATTATATTTGTAGGGCCATGGAGGCATACCTGCTTCTTCTCCAATGCCGCAGTTATATGTGAAATACCTGTATTAACCGATATTACTAGCTCTGCTTCAGAAATAATATGAGCAATTTCCTGTAGGTTGTATTGGCCTGCAATATTGATAACTTTCGAATTTTGCAGGCTTGAGGGTAGCAATTCAACCAATTGTTTTGTTTTTTCTGCATCAGCTTTAGAGCCGCTTAGCAGGATGTGGTCAAATTTAATGGCAATTAGGCCGATTAGATTTTTCCATCGATCTTGAGGCCATTCTTTCATATAACTTTTGTATCCTCCGGGCCAGGGATGAACAATACAATATCTGCCAAGCCCCTGAATTAAATGTACTGAAGATTTAGTTTGTTGGATGTTAACGTTAGGGTTATGTTGAAAGCCTTGATAGATAGGCTTAATCAAACTTCTGAAATTATCTATTTCATGTTTTAATGATGAATGCCGTATTGCAATATCATATAAATAATGCCTGTATTGGGCATGAGAATTAAAGCCAATTTTACAATCAGCCTTAAAAAAGAACGAATAAATAGCATTAATACGAGGCCAGGGGCCATAATCTATTAAAACATCAAATAAGCCTTCGTTCCTGATTATTGAACATGCTTTAATAAAATTAGTTATAGGCAGCTTGATTATTTTATCAATCCCAGATATAAGCTTAACAGCCTGAAAGTTTGTATTCCCGGTAAATACTACAATATCTGCTTGTTTGTAAGCTGACCGAAGATCTGCGATTGCGGCGGACATTAGAATATTATCGCCAATAGAGCCTAAGTTTAAAATGGCTATCTTATTGATATGTTGGGGCACCACCTTTTTTCTGCCAAAGGTAAAAACCCGCAAAGCTTGAATCAAAGGAATCCCGATCAAGCGATCCAATTTGTGGTATAATTGGTTACCTTTTTCCATTAATATCTGTAATCATAGCCGATATTTTTTCGGCGAATTTTTCTCTGCTAAAAAAGGTTTTAGTAAGCGAGTACTGTGCAAAAGCTAATTTTCGCTTAGATTCTGCCGTTCCTTGGATGATGGATTGAATCTCGTTGATTAAGGCTTTAGGGCTATCAAAAACTACTGCGTTTGTTTGTGAAGCTATTTCTGCCAAACCGCCCTTTTCTTCTACAAAGGTGATACACGAACAAAGCATTGCTTCAATTGCAACCATCCCGAATGGCTCATCCCATTTAGAAGGTATTATGGCATACTGGATATTATGATTTTGAATAAACGCAGGAATGTCTGTACAGGACCCAACAAATTTAACATTAGATGGGGCCTTATTCACTAACTCCTGAAAATATCCTTCTGTATCGCTTTCGGGAGCCCCCACAATAAAAAAATTATACAAAGGCAATTGATATGCAGTATCTAATATGATTTCAAAACCCTTTTCGGGGATTATTCTGCCTATTGAAATAAAATTATATAGGACATTATCATTTTGAAACCGATCCATATAATCTCTTGAGTATAGTGTAGAAGCACTAGGCTCAATTACATACAATTTTTCATTGCTGGTGCTTTTTAAAGCATCAAGATACTTCTTCCTCAAAAAATTTGAAGTAAAAATAAATGCGGTTGTCCTTTTCTCTTTCCAAATAGCAGTTAGCAGATTTTTCCCAGTAGCATTTAAATCTATATGGATATGATAAATGAATTTCTTTTTAAATAGTTTAGATAATATGTATCCCCAAATAAAATACCGGGAACCATTGATGTAAACCAAATCTGTTTTTTTAATCTCTGGTATTAAAGGGAGTATCCTTAAGTAATGGATGCCAAGCTTAACAACATCAAACACTCCTTTTTTGCTATTTGTGAGGCTTAGTTGATCGAGATAATAAAATCTAGCATCCGCTCGTGATTCTATATATCCACCACGAGGTATAGCTGCCGTACATTCATATCCTAATTGCGAAAATGTATTTATTAAATCAATAAGCACATTTTGCCCCCCTCCAATTTTATTATATTGATCTATGAACAGGACTTTTTGTTTCATACCGTATTCAACAATTTCATCCATCTGCTTAAAAAAAGATCAGGAGAATATTTTTGTGAATCTTGAAGGGCATTTTCGCTATACTTCTGCATGCGTTCAGAATCATTGATCAGGCTCAATAAAGCCTCTGCCAGCATTTCTATATTATTATCTTCAACAAGTATCCCATCTACTCCATCCCGCACTATTTCGGCGGGCCCGGTTTCGCAATTAAAACTAACAATTGGCAAGCCGTATGATTTTGCTTCAATTAAGACTAAGGGCAAACCTTCAAACCTTGAAGACATAGCATATAAGGAACTATCCATAAAATACTCGTTTACTTTTAAGGTGGCTGGTATAAATTCAACCCACTC
>JAYVNR010000318.1:0-8849 GCA_043758305.1 Pedobacter sp.
TGCTTAATGTATAATTGAGTGTGCCATTTCCATTTGTGCCACTTGCAACAGTTAAGGCAGAGAACATAGCAGCATTAGTTGTGCTTACGCTAATAGTAGTGGCCTGGCTGGTTTCTGGACCAGGAGAGATGCCCGATAAAGCAATAGTTTGTGGAGCAACTGTAAAACAAATAGATACAGGAGCAATAATATTTAACGTTGGGGCTTCATTTGGCACAACAACATTAAGGGTGATGGTTTGAGCGCTTGTACATCCGACGGCATTGGTTGCTGTAACCTGGTATGTTGTAGTTTGAGCAGGACTTACTTGAATAACCGCTCCCGTTACTGTGCCAGCAGTGCTAGTATTGGTCCATGAATAGGTTGATCCGCCAGTGGCGGTTAGAGTTACAAGAGCGCTTTTAACCACATTTATGCCTTTATCTGATGAGATTGCTATCAAAGGCAAAGCATTTGAAGTTATAGAAAAAGTCCTGCTAAAGGTATCTGTGCCACCATTTTCTGTGCCGCCATCATCTTTTACAGTTACAGTGATACTGGCAGTTCCTGTTGCATTAGGGCTTAGGGTATATGTAATTGTACCATTGCCACTTGTTCCGCTACTAACTGTGAGTGAAGAGAACATCGCTGGATTTGTTGTGCTTATGCTCAGCGAGGTTGTTTGGGTGCTTTCTGGCCCGGGCGTTATACCAGATAAAGAAACGGTTTGTTGGGTTTGTGTATAACATATTGAAACAGGAGCAATGGCACTTAAAGTTGGTGCAGCGTTGCCAAAAGCATATCGTGTTAATACGGGGTAATGATCGGTTGTAGTTGTGCCGTAATTTGTAACCAGCCCTGCAACCCCATTAAGTATTTCCGCAGAGTTGCTTATATAAAAACTGTTCATTTCGTTTGATACAACCACATGATCAATAATGTCATTGTAGCTAACAGTAGATTTCTTTCCTGCCAAGCTTAAAGGAAGCGTTAAAGCAATATAATTTACCGGATCTGCAGTAAAAGAACTGTAAGATGTTACAGGAGGGGTAATGCCAGCAGTAATGGTCTGGTCCAAATCGTCATTAAAATCTCCTAGAACAATAAAATTGCTTGTAGGATAGTCTGCATCTAATTTGTTTTTTAGGGCTATGGCACCGTTTTTTCGCCTATCATAAGAAGTTGCAGTAGGGCTTGTATTGGCCTTAGCATGAATAAGCACAAAGCTCATCCGTTTTACAACACCGTTTAGCGTTACATCAGCTTCCATAACATATGGGAACCTCCCGGATGACCAATAATTAAATTCCGGGCAGTTTTGGGCTTGTGTACACCTGAAAAAACTGCTGATTACAATGTTGCTGAACAGGTTAGTTTTATAAACAAAAGCTAACTTTTGTGCCCCGGCATAATCCGGATCTGAAACATTGTCTGCATATGAGCCAAAATCTGAAATTTTATAAGAATAGCCCGGCATCGAATTCACTATATTTTGCAACCTGGCTTCGCTTACAACCTCCAGCAACCCATATATATCTGCGTTAAGGTTAGATAATATTGTTTTTATGTTTGCTTCCTGCTGATTTTTATTGGTAGGCCCTAAGCCTGCTACAGTACTGCCAAACCATTCTATATTCCAATTCACAACTTCCAGCGTGTTAGCTGTATTGTATGTATTTCCCGATAAGGAAATAGTAAAATCTGTTATATTAGGCGATGAAGCTGTTATGCTGCCAGAATAATTGGTAAAAGCTACAGTAGGATTAAAGCGCACGGTAACCTGTTTTGCCTGATTGTCAGCCTCTGCTACGGTATAAGTTATAGAATTTGAGAATGTTGTGCCATCTTTAGAAAGTTGGAAAATTGGGCTGGAAGATGTTAAGGTAACACCTCCGGTTAGGTTACTGGAGCTTAATGCAAATGTGCGGGTCGCTGTTGTGTTTTCAGCCAGATATCCGAAGGACAAGCCGGTAGGATTTGCAAATGCTGATGGTGGGGGAGGTGTAGCAGAGTTTGCAAGGCTTATATCATCTAATGTCCACCGGGCTCCTTCATCATTTGTAGAAGTATAAACGAAAGCTACATATACATTTGCGCCTTTATATGCAGAAAGGTCAATGTTGCTTGTTTGAGTCCAAATGTCTGAAGCTAATGCAGGGAAGGAAGCAATTAAATCTGTCCAAGTGGCTGCGTTCGGGTCTCCGCTCCCAGAATAATTAGTAGAAATTCTTAGTTTTAGAGGGCCACCATTGAATGCGGTACGGCTCCAATAAGATAATAAAGGATAGGTAAAAGAAGTGGTATTAAATGAAGGCGATATCAGCCAGTCTTCGTTCAAAACGTTCGACCCGCTTGCGAAACCATTCATCTGTACGCCATTTGCAAGGGAATTTGATGGATTAGCCGGATCACGACCAAATGCAGTACATGCCCACGTTTGAGCGCCCAATACACTATATTGTATCCAGCCATCAGATAAAGTAGTGGTGCCTGTACAATTATTAAAATTAAAAGTGAGGTTACTTGGGTCTAAGCCCGTTCCCGTTAGGGCAACAGTCTGGGTACTTGCACCGGTGCTGCTATTAGTTACATTGCCAGTAGAATTTCCTGTAGCTGTAGGCGAGTAACGTACATATACTAATTTGCTTGATGCTAATTCTGCAACGGTATAGGATATGGATGTGCTGAACGTTGTATTATCTTTTGAGACAGAAAAAGGCGCTGCTGTTGTTATTGTTGTGGCTGATGTTAGGTTTGCGCCACTCAGCGTGTAGTTTTGTGATGCAGAAGTTGTATTTACATTCTGGTTAAATGCCAGTGACGAAGGATTGACCGTTAATGCCGGAGTACTTGATGAACCTATCGGCTCTGGTGAAGAACTGCTATTTTGAGGGCTTGCTGAAGTTTGAAGTACAAAATCTGATAAATTATTGTTGGTATCATAACCGTTGCCAGCTGCTGCTTCTGTACCGCCACTGGCTAGTGTTGAAGCTGTAGAACCTGTAGATGCTTTCCGTTCAAGTGTAGAACTGTTGCTGGGAGCAGTTGCAGCCCCAGGCCCCTCAAAAGTTTGCGATGTTCCGTAACCGAGAAAGTCTACAACATTTGAGTTTGTAGATGCGGCCGTAGTTGCTGGCAAGGTTGTAGCATCGTTGCATAAAGCTATTTTTCCTGCTGATGCAGCTGCAGCTATTGATGTAGAAACCACATCGGGAGTCGGCAGATCGCTCCCCGAAAATCCTGTTGGGCTCGATAGCTGTATCAGGAAAAAGCTTTTAGCTTTGATAGTTCCAGAAAATGTTACTTTGCTGCTATAAGCAGATGTTGCAGCAGATGCAGATGCATATTGAACCGACCAATTGGTCATGGTCACATCTGTTGAAGAAGAGTTATACAGTTCTATAAAATCAGATTTGTATAGTGCAGAACTGCTTGTGCTGCCACCTCCGCCGTAAAATTCGCTAATTACAACCTGGCCGAAAGAAATTATGGAAATAAATACTAATAATACAGCAAGTAAAAGTTTTTTCATAGGTAAAAATAGATGTGGAAGACAAATATAATAGAATACACCTATTTTTTTATCAGTATTAATAGAGTTTTCTATTAATCATTGAAAAAATCTCTGATAATGTTAAAATTTAAAGAAAATTTTGTAAAATTCCTTTTCCTTGGCGGATGATTTCAAAATCGCTTGACGTGCAATCAACAACTGTGGAGGGAATATTCTCTCCGTATCCTCCATCTATAACTAAATCTACCTGGTTCTCAAATTTCTCGTGTATCAGTTCAGGATCTGTGGAGTATTCTACAATCTCGTCTTCATCATGAATTGAAGTAGAAATAATCGGGTTGCCAAGCATCTTCACTATGCATCGGGCAATGAGATTATTAGGAACCCGTATGCCGACAGTTTTTTTTTGAGAGCTTAGGAGTTTAGGGACATTGTTGTTCGCATTAAAAATAAAGGTGAAAGGCCCAGGCAAAGCCTTTTTAATGACACGGAATACCGTATTATCAATTGGTTTTATATAATCAGAAATGTGGCTTAAGTCGGAACAGATGAAAGAGAAATTTGCTTTTTCAGGCTTTATACCACGTATTCGGCATATTTTTTCAATGGCTTTAGGATTAGTGATATCGCATCCCAGCCCGTAAACCGTATCTGTTGGATAAATAATCAATCCACCTCGTTTTAGCACATCTACTACCTGTTCAATAGCTTTATCGTTGGGGTTTTCTTTGTAAATGCGTATCAGCATGATTATTAAAGAAATTTGGGTGGATGGAGATATGTAAAGGTCTTAATTATTTCAAACTTATAATCCCAACTTTTTCATATATATCCAACAATTGATTAATCTTTTAAAGAAGAAATTGTTGATTGCTAATTAATTAGAAAAAACACATAACAAACAGCAAAAAGGCTTGTTAAACCTATTCATCTAAATATCCTGAAAAATATGAATTTAAACCCAGAACATAGCGAAGGCAAAGTGGCCAAAGCTATAGAAGAACAAACGGCAAAACTGCCTTCAGATTTATTTTTGTGGGCTGCATTAGCCTCAATGGGAGTAGCGTTGGCTCTAAAGCTGTCTGGCAGAAAGCATACAGCTCTATTTGTTGGTCAGTGGGCTGCCCCGTTTTTGTTGCTTGGCACTTACAACAAAATTGTTAAAGTAGAAGGCCACGATTAAAAATAATACTACGTTGCTTCATTTTTGAGGCGGCTTGGTTGCTTTTACAGGATATAATAATTTAAAGGCATTGTAAACAGCCTGGTGCATCATTGTAGCATGGTTTTCGTTGGGGAGATAATCAAAGCCCACTTCAATATTTGCTTTGCTTTTTTAATATTTGAGCTAATTTATTGGCATCTCCAATCATCATTTTGCCTTCATTGCTTACTCCTAAATAAACCCTAATTTTATTATTTGTTGAGTGTATTTTTAGCAAATCTGGCGCTTTTTTAAGCAGCGATTCTTTATCCCACCATAAACTTGGGCTTAAAATCAGGTAGGTATCGAATAAGCCTGGGTTTTTAAGCAATATTTCTGTAGTTAAAAGCCCTCCTAGCGATTGCCCTATTATTGTTTTTGAAGTATTTGCCCGATATTTTTTCTCTATAAAAGGTTGCAGGTCTTTCTCAATAAATGAGATAAACTTATCAGAACCACCATATAAGCCAAAATCTTTTTTAGAATATCCCAAGGGGGAAAGGAAATCTAAATTGGGAACAGCGTAGGTAAAATCTCTTTTCCTGTTAACCGTAGCAATCCCAACTACAATAGATTTCGGAAATCTGTTTATCCAGGGGAAGTTGAAATATTGCACCAATCCTGAAATATGGATGAAATCTTCATCGGCCGAGCCATCAAGCAAATAAATAACCGGATAAGCACGTGCAGAATCTGGCGAATATCCTTCGGGCAGATAAATGTTGAGCAATCTTTTTTCAGAAAGAACGTTAGATTGCAGGCTGTCTACAATCCCTAATACAAACGGCTTATCAGTTGGGTGCGGTGTTTTATTCTGCGCCTTTACCGCTGTAACGATCAGCAAAGCAAGGGCTATTGTTATTGATTTTTTCATGCTAAATCTATCATAGCTCAAATAAACCGGATGCCAGTGCGTATTTTAAATCATTCGGAGTATCAATTGCATGTGTATCTACTTCTGTTATAGCTGTTTTAATGCGATAGCCATTTTCAATCCAGCGCAGCTGCTCAAGGGCTTCTGCCTTTTCCAAAGATGAAACCGGGAGCTTTGTTATGGCTTGTAAAGTGTGGCTGCGATAGCCATAAATGCCAATATGTTTATAATACATATGTGCTATAAGCAAATCTGGCTCGGCTGCATCTCTGAAATATGGGATAGGAGCACGACTGAAGTAAATTGCCTCATTAAGCAGGTTTAAAATAACCTTTGGCGTATTAACATTAGCAAGCTCTTCGGTGGATATGATTTTTTTTACAAGAGTTGCTATGGTGGTTTCCTGATCTTCAAAACAGGAACAAAGCAAGGTTATTTGTCTTGGATCAATAAAAGGCTCATCGCCCTGGATGTTTATTGCTACATCATAACCTGTAATTTTGCTTAAAACCTCTGCACAACGATCTGTGCCACTTTGATGGTTTTTAGAAGTTAAAATAGCCCTTCCACCAAATTTCTGAACATGCAATAAAATACGCTCATCATCTGTAGCTACAACCACCTCGTCTAAACATGCTGCTTTTTTTGCCTGCTCATACACCCTTTGTACCATCGTTTTCCCCAGGATTTCAATAAGGGGTTTGCCCGGGAAGCGTGTAGAGGCATAACGAGAAGGAATAATGCCGATAATTTTCAATAAATATGTCTTAAAAAAGTCCGTGCAATTCCCGCTCTATAGATTGGATAATAAACCCCAGGTCTTCAGGATTATTGGCAAAATCAAGATTGTCTTTATCCAGCACTAAAAGCTTTCCTTCTTTATACCCATCTATCCATTTTTTGTACTTATCATTCAGTTTAGACAAATAATCTAAGCGGATGCCAGCTTCATATTCCCGCCCTCTGCGCTGTATGTTGTTGACCAATGTAGGCACCGATGCACGGAGATAAATCAGTAGATCGGGAGGCTGAATAAATGCAGTTATGTTATCAAATATAGATCGGTAGTTTTCATAGTCGCGACTGGTCATCAGGCCCATATCGTGAAGGTTTTCTGCAAAAATATAAGCGTCTTCATATATTGTGCGGTCTTGCACAATATTCCTTTGCTGTTTTTGAAGATCAAGGATTTGTTGAAAGCGGCTGTTTAAAAAGTATATCTGCAGGTTGAAGCTCCAACGCTTCATATCGCCATAAAAATCCTCTAAATAAGGGTTGTGGTCAACAGCTTCATATTGTGGCTCAAAGCCTAAATGTTTTGCTAATAATTCGGTAAGGGTAGTTTTCCCCGCCCCAATGTTTCCTACAATGGCGATGTGCATGCTGTAAATTTAAAGTATTAAGAATATCGGAAACTAATAAAAATATAGTCGGATTTAAAATTTTTTGAACCCGATTATTTCCCGCACCTCACGGATAGTTTTGGAGGCGCTTTCTCTGGCTTTGATTGCGCCATACCTGGCAACTTCTCTCAGATAGGTTGAATTTGCATCTATGTCGTTTATGCGCTCCCTAACAGGTTCAGTTGCCACGATAATATCTTCGGCAAGCTGTTTTTTCATATCGCCGTAACGTATCTGGCAGTTATTATAAAGGTTATTATAATGTAAGCAGATATCATCGGCGGAAACAACTCTCATCAATTCGAATAGGTTTTGAATAGCTTCTGGTTTTTCCTGATTTTCTTCTGTTGGGCCGCCATCGCTTACCGCCCGCATTACTTTTTTACGGATTATTTCAGGAGTATCGCTCAAATAAATCGCATTGCCCTCTCCTTCAGATTTTCCCATCTTCCCTTTGCCATTTAGCCCTGGTATTTTTGTAAGCTTCTCGCCAAAGCTAAATGCAAATGGCTCTTTAAAGTAATCTGTTTTATATAGCCGGTTAAACCGATTGCCAAAAGTGCGGGCCATTTCTAAATGCTGTTCTTGGTCTTTGCCAACGGGAACTTTGGTGGCATGATGGATAAGGATATCCGCCGCCATTAAAACGGGATAAGTGAGTAGCCCGGCATTTACATTGTCTGGCTGCGACCTTACTTTATCTTTAAAAGCCGTACTGCGCTCTAATTCCCCCAGATAAGAATTCATATTGAGGTACAAGTACAATTCAGCAATTTCGGGCACATCAGATTGTATATAGATAGTTGCCTTCTCCGGATCGATGCCGCTTGCTAAATATTCAACCAGAACCTGTTTTACGTTATCGTGGAGGTTCTCCGGGGTGGGGTGCGTAGTAAGCGAATGGTAATCGGCTATAAAAAAAAAGCAATTATATTCATCCTGCATCCTGACCGAATTTTTAACCGCTCCAAAATAATTTCCCAGATGCAATTTTCCGGTGCTCCTAATGCCACTAACAACAGTTTCCATAGATGGGCCAAAGTAAGTATTTTTTATATTTTTGGGGAGAATGAAACTTTTTTTGAAAAAGGCGCACTTGTATTATTACGTTTTCGTGGTGATGCTTGTATTCCTGATTTTATATCCGGCTTTATATTATTATTCCCGCAAGCCACAGCGGTACGGAACATTGAACAGGCTTAGATATGTATTGGCAATTGTTAGCTCTACCCTGGTGGGTTTCTTTTACCGCTATACGTTTGAACAACAAATTGATCAAAGCAAACCATATGTTGTATGCCCTAATCATACTTCCAATCTCGACATCACCATTATATCTGGCTTAATGGAAACAAAATATGCATTTTTGGGAAAGGAGGAGCTTTTAGGGAACCCGGTTACAAGGCTTTTCTTTAAAACTATAGACATTACAATAAACAGGGATAGTAAAATCTCTGCTTTCCGGGCTTTTAAGCGTGCACAGGAATATGCAAAGCAAGGAATGAGCCTGGTAATTTTCCCGGAAGGCAAAATAGATGAGAATTATCCACCAGTTTTACAGGAATTTAAAAATGGCCCGTTTCGCCTGGCAATAGAACAGGGGTTGCCAATTATTCCAGTGACAATATTTGATGCCTGGCCTAAGCTCTGGGATGATGGCACAAAATATGGCACTAAGCCAGGCATAGTACATATACATGTGCACAAAGCAATAGAAACCACAGGATTGGGGGTTGAAGATATTGAGGAGCTAAAAAATACAGTACATACCATTATTAAAAACGAACTGGCTAAATATGAAAATAGATAATCAAACCATACACCAGATAGCGCATTTGGCTAGGCTGGAGGTTAATGAATCTGAAAAGGAAGTTT
>JAYVNR010000319.1:0-2822 GCA_043758305.1 Pedobacter sp.
GAAAAAGCCCTTAAAATGAGCGTTGTAAAATAGCATTTTAGAATCCTGCATTAAAGCATACCCTGCAACGCGGCTCATAACTTTCCTTTTCGCCTAAAAGTATTTTAGATTCGCTCCGCACTGTGCGGTAAGAATAACTTGCCGGGTTGCCGCAACACACACATATTGCATGAACTTTTGCCACATCTTCTGCAATAGACATAAGAGCAGGCATGGGGCCAAAGGGCTTACCTAAAAAGTCCATATCAAGGCCGGCAATTACTACACGTATGCCCCTGTTTGCTAATTTTATACATACATCTGGTAGCTCATCGTCAAAGAATTGCGCTTCGTCTATGCCGACCACTTCTGTGTTGGTGCCAAGCAATAATATTGAGGAAGAATTTTCTACAGGAGTAGAGCTTATTGAATTTTGATTATGTGATACAACGGCCGTATCATCATACCGGGTATCGGTTTTTGGCTTAAATATCTCAACGTTAAGCCGGGCAATCTGCGCCCGCCGCAACCGACGGATGAGTTCTTCGGTCTTGCCCGAAAACATAGAACCGCAGATAACTTCTATGCTGCCAACCGTTTCTATTTTACGCCTTAAATTATGTTCGCTGAATAGCATATGTGCCTTAAAAGGGCTAATATCAGAATTTAATACTATTTTTGATAAGGTAGTTACCAACATACCGGGTAATTTTCCGTTATCTATTTTTATGATGGACAAGAACGAAATCTTCACTAAAATTAGCGCAATTGTTAAAGAAATACATGATCAACATTCTTACCTTTCCTCTCATCCTGAGAAGTTAAATGAGCTTGAACTTGAACTGTTTTTAGCAAATTCAAAATTCCTGACCGGACATATAGAAATTTTTCAAAAAATAAATAATGCATCATCTCCGGAGCACAGGGTGCATACTCCTTCACAAGTGTTGCCAGATCCAACTATTCGGGAAGAGCCAAAGCCCACATATTTGCCTAACGAATCCGAAAAAGCAGAAAGCGAAAAAATCACTACTTTTTATTTAGATGCTGAACCAATAGAAGATATTGAAACAGAAGAAACATATCATGATCTGTCTGGCATATACCCTGATAAAAATACTGAAGAAGGTTTGGTGGGGGCATCTGAAGAAGAGGAAGCTAATATTCAGCAACTGGACGCCCCAGAAGAGCATATCCCCACGGTAAATGAACTTATTTCCTCACAGCTGAACCACACAACTACTCTTGCAGGGCAGTTTAATTCTCAGCCAGTAAAAGACCTGAAATCGCTTATTAACCTAAATGATAAATTGCTGTTTATCAAAGATCTGTTCAATGGTTATAGTCTGGCGTATTCCGAAGCAATAGAGCTTGTAAACCGTTTTAGCAATTTTGAAGCGGCAGACAAATTCCTGAAATCTAATTATGCTGCCAAGAACAATTGGGACGACAAGCAAAATACTGTAAGCAAACTATACGAATTGCTAAAACGAAGATACACCTGACCTAGCTACCCCAGCCCCATCCTGTTGCTATCCTGCTTGATAAGGATAAACAGCAAAATAGTAAAGCTCCACAGGGAAGATCCTCCATAACTTATAAACGGCAATGGTATGCCAATAACCGGAATTATCCCCACCGTCATACCAATATTGATGAAGAAGTGGAAAAAAATGATTGATGCTGCCCCGTATCCATAAATCCTGGCAAATGAAGATCGTTGCCTTTCGGCAATAAAAATTATCCGCAAAAGCAAAAAAACATACAGCCCAATAACCACAAAACACCCGGCAAAGCCCCACTCCTCTCCTATTGTACAAAAAATAAAGTCTGTGCTTTGTTCAGGCACAAAATCATACTTCGTTTGTGTGCCTTTCAAATATCCTTTTCCCCACATCTGACCCGAGCCAATAGCTATTTTAGACTGGTTAAGGTTATAGCCCTCTCCTCGAGGATCATGGATTTTGCCCAAGATTACATCAATCCGATTTTTTTGATGAGCTTTTAAAATGTTGTTATAAACGAAGTCAACACAAAACACAAAGCTTATTGCTAAAATGGCTCCTATTATCACAACCCGGAGCATTGCCCGGTTTCGCCTGAGCTGATAAATAAGAAAGCCGGCGATTAATATCACTACGGCCAGCACATAAAATTTGTTGTATAGCAAAGTTAGTACGAACAGTAAAATGGAAATGCCTTCGATTACCAGAAAGTATCCGGACAAGCCCTCGCGGTACAATGCGAATATAAGCGAGGTAAATGTCAGCGCAGACCCTGTATCTGGCTGAAGCATAATGAGCATAACTGGAAAAATCAGTATGGCAGCACAGATAATTTGAGTTTTAAAATCTTCCATTTTAGTTGTAGAAGAGCTAAGATAGCGGGCGAGCAACAAGCAGGTAGAAAACTTTGCAAATTCTGAAGGCTGCAGCCGGAAATCGCCAATAGGTATCCAGGCCTGATTGCCGCCTACATTCCTTCCAATTATCAGTACTGCTATCAGCAATAAAATAGATACCCCATAAAATACCGGGGAGAACACATTGAAAAATTTATTGTCCAAAAGCAGGATGACCGTGCCCAGCACCAAGGCAGAAATTATAAAAATAAACTGTTTGCCATAGTTTGTGCCAAGGTCCATAATACTTGGCCTTAGTGGATTAAATACTGCCGCATGAATATTGAACCAGCCGATTATGCATAAAGACAGATATAACAATATCAATACCCAGTCTACATGTTGAAAAAAACCACGCTGATTGTTCACTTTCCTAAAGCATAAAGGTTAACGGATTTTTTAGGTGTGGGCACTTTTGATGTAATTTTTACGGGCAAACGTT
>JAYVNR010000320.1:0-2807 GCA_043758305.1 Pedobacter sp.
TCTGTGCTGTATGTACTTCGGTGCTGCGTAGGCTTGAGACTCTTCGCTGCGCTCAGAGTGACAAATCCTTACATCATTTCAAACACTCCCGCTGCTCCCTGGCCTGTGCCCACGCACATAGTCACCATCCCGTATTTCTGTTTGGTTCTTTTTAATTCGTTTAAAATTTGCACGGTAAGCTTTGCGCCGGTGCAGCCGAGCGGGTGGCCTAGCGCTATCGCACCGCCGTTAACGTTCACAACCTCGGGGTTTAGGCCCAAAGTGCGCACAATAGCAAGCGACTGCGATGCGAAGGCTTCGTTCAATTCAATTAAATCCATTTGCTCCTGCTTCATCCCGGCTTTTCTCAATGCCAGCGGTATAGCCTCTATCGGCCCGATGCCCATAATGCGGGGAGGCACCCCGGCAACGCCATAGCTAACCAACCGTGCAATTGGCTCTGCGCCAAGCTCTTTCATCTTGCTTTCAGAAACTACCAACACGAAAGCCGCACCATCCGAAGTTTGCGAAGAATTGCCCGCGGTTACACAGCCATCTGCTGCAAAAACGGGCTTCAGTTTTGCTAGTTTGTCCAATGCTGTATCCGCCCGCGGGCCTTCATCTGTATCAACTATATATTCTCTGGTTTTTTTTTTCAGGTTGTCATCTAAATAAGTTTCCTTTACAGTGATAGGAAGCACGCCTTCTTTTAAATGTCCATTTTGGATTGCCTTAATTGCCTTTTGGTGTGAGTTGAATGCAAATTCATCCTGGTCTTCGCGGCTGATATTGTATTCTTTGGCAACAGCTTCGGCGGTAAGGCCCATGCCCCAATACCAATCGGGATGTGTTTTGGCAACCTCAGGGTTTGGAACCAATTTCCATCCGCCAAAAGGCATTCCCGACATGATTTCCACACCTCCCGCTACAATGCAATCTGCCATGCCGCTGCGTATTTTGGCGACAGCGATGGCAATGGTTTCCAGTCCGGATGCACAATACCTGTTTATGGTTACGCCTGGAACCTTATCGGTGTCCAATCCCATCAAAGAAATCATCCGGGCTATATTCAGCCCCTGTTCAGCCTCGGGCGTGGCGTTGCCGACAATCACATCGTCAATCTGCTCCTTATCTAGATTAGGAACCGAGGCCACCAGATTTTTGATAACCTCGGCAGCTAATTCGTCTGCACGTGTAAAACGGAAAACGCCCCTTGGCGCCTTGCCTACTGCGGTACGGTAACCGGCTATGATATATGCTTCTTGCATTTTTAGTATTGAGTAGTTAGTATTGAGTAGTTAGATACCGGCATATCGCAACAACTAATAAGCAGTTAGATACTGTAATCAGCTTATACCTTATTGCTTTTAAGTTTTTGTTGTAGTGCGAAGTTCATTTTTTGCAATTCCGTTATGTTGGCTATAATTTGGTCCAGCTTTTCTTCTGATAAATAATTAAGATTTTTGGATACAATCAGTTGAGTTTCTAATTCGTATGACGAACCATGAGCAATTGAGAGAAAACGTATAAAATCTAAATCCGAATTTCTCCCTGCCCCTTCTGCAATGTTGGAAGGGATAGAAACGGCAGACCTGTTGATTTGACTAATAAGATTGAATCGTTCTTTATCTGGAAAGGAGTTAGTAACCACATACACTTCAGTAACCAAAGTGATAGCCTTTTCCCAAAGTTTTAATTCCTTGTACTTGTGCATCGTGTTCTATTTGTTAAAGCAGCATGTCTAACTACTCTGTACTAACTACTCTGTACTGATAGCTACTAATTTCTTAACGGTTTCCCTTTAGTGATTATACTTTGTATCCGCTCCAGTGTCTTCTTCTCTCCCACCAGCGACATAAATGCTTCCCGCTCCAAATCCAGCAAATATTTCTCTGTTACAAACGTAGGTTGCGATAAATCACCTCCGCAAAGCACCCAGCCCAATTTCTCGGATATTTTTTTATCGTGCTCTGATATGTAATGCCCGGCGTACATGGAATTTGCTCCGGCATACACAATACCCAAGCCTTGTTTGCCCAACACACGGATGTCTTTGCGCTGCACTGGTTTTACATAGCCAGCTTCTGCCAGCTCGATTGCCTTCTCTTTTGCATCGGCGATAAGCCTGCTACGGTTCATCGTGATACTGTATTTATCTTTTTGTAGATAGCCCAGTTCAAATGCTTCTTCGGCAGATGTTGAAACTTTTGCCATCCCGATAGTCAAAAATCTATCTCTTAGCACCATTTGGTCAATCTGCCCCTCCTTGAATTCATCCGAAGCCCGCAAAGCAAATTCTTTAGACCCTCCTCCTCCCGGGATGAGCCCAACGCCAAACTCCACTAAGCCCATATATGTTTCTGCGCTCAATTGCACATGGTCTGCATGGAGTGAAAACTCACATCCGCCACCAAGACAAAGGTTATGCGGCGCAACCACAACCGGAATGGACGAGTAACGAATGCGCATCGAAATGTTCTGAAACATCTTTACCGCCATGTTCAATTCGTCCCAATCCTGCTCAACAGCCATCATGAAAATCATCCCCACATTAGCACCAGCAGAAAAATTTGCTCCCTCATTGCCAATTACAAGTCCGCGGTAATCTTTTTCGGCTATATCAATCGCTTTGTTGATGCCCTGCAGAACTTCGCCACCGATGGTATTCATTTTGGTGTGGAATTCCAGGTTCAGGATGCCATCGCCTAAATCTATAAGCGTAGTGCCTAAATTTTTCCAGATTGTTTTGGTTGCCCGGATGTTGTCTAAAATGATAAAAGCATCCGTTCCAGGAATTGGTTTGTAAGTTTTGGAAGGGATATCGTAGT
>JAYVNR010000321.1:0-2803 GCA_043758305.1 Pedobacter sp.
TCCCAGCCCGCAGAAATAGCCCTCTCCCGTAACCCGGTTTGGTTTAAGCTGCAAACAGATAACCTGTATGCAATGGCTGGGCAAAAAGCAGTGTTCGACCTCAGCTTTCCGGGAGGCGTTTTAACCCCTTCCGATACCCTTTGGGCTGGCGATAGCTTCCTGCTGCAATATGGCATTGGCAATGTGATTGCCCTCAGCTTTTTAGTTTCGGCTACTCCGGATGATAGCGGCTTACAGCTACGCGATGGCACTGGCTACACCGGGTCTGCTTTCGCGGTCCGCATAGCCGCCGACCTGCAAGAAAATTACCTGCTCGACCGTGATTTTGCCATCACCGTAGTGGGCAGTGCCGTGCGGCTCACCGCCCGTAAAGAAGGCGAATATTACAACCTGAGCAGCACTTCCACAAAAGTGTCGCTCACTATGCTGTATTCCGGCACAAGCAAAACCAAGCAGGAAAACTTTAAGCTCTACGCCGAATTATGGTTGCAAAATGCAGACCATTCCGCTTTCGAGCGCATCGATGCTGATACCTTCATGGATGTGGCCGACGATGGCACGGCACAGCTAAACCTTAGCCGTACCCTTACACAAGGGCTTATTGGCGCAAAAAACGATTTCGACCGCCCCAATTTCACCGCTCCCGTTGCCTACCAGAACAAAAAAAGCTGCCGACAATATTATTTGAAAATAGCCGAAGCGTACGGCAGTTCGCAGACCGTGCGAAAGCTTACCAAAACTGCCACCAAATGGGCAATGCTGGGCGGCACGGGCAAAGCAAAACAAGATGGCTACAGCTTAGAGGCAGAATTCCACTTAGCAGTGCCCGGCACTACGTTTTCAAATAACTTTTTAAAACAAGGCCCCAGCCGGCGAACCGTTAAGCTCAATTATCAGGCGTGGCTTTCGGTAGTGTTTTTTGATGTGCCGCCAAATCCTGTAAAGCAGCATGTGCGCACGTTTTTCAGCGATGATACCCAGCAGGTGCATTATGCTTCAAACTTTGCCGGGCTTGCAAAATATGATAAGATCACCATCCCGGCAGGTGTGGTAGAGCTTGGCTTAAGCTCGCTCTATCCTACCAAAATCATTACCAAATATGAGATATGCCTTGTCAATTCAACAGACCAGCGCATATCTGAGCTCATGATCTATGATCTCAATTACGATGTGCAGCCCCACGGCCGCCATTACCTCTACCTCAGCAGCCTGGGCAGCTACGATACCATTTACACCTATGGCAAAAACAGCCACGAGTACGATTTGGCAACCCAGAAAGCAGCATTGCCACAAAGCGCAGATTTCAGGTTTGAGGATGGCGAAACCCTGCAATTTGACCAGTCTATTGAGCTAAAAGAAACCGTGCTTTCGGGATTTGTGAGCCGCCGGGAATTGAAGCGCTACCGCGATTTCTTTTTAAGCTGGGATAAATTTCAGGTGCGCCCGCTAAAGGCTATACCGGTGCTGGTAAATTCTTCGGGCATCAAAGAATATAAAGATGGCGAAACGCTGTATGCCATCAGTTTTGAAACCGGGTACCGCTTTGCAGAATCCGCCTGGAGCGAAGACGAAGAAGACATTAACCCATTAGCCACCACCATAGGGCAGCAGCTCCCGGCAATATCCATTGCCGACCCGATCAATTTTGATAACCTCTACTATCGCAAAAGCCAAACCTATAACCAGGGCGAGATAGACGCATTTATTGCCAGCACACTGGCTGCAGCCGTTGCAGCGCACAATGCCCAGCAGGCAGATATAACCAATTTACAGAATTCGCTTGCTGCAAAGCTCAACACGCTCGACCTATTTACCGTTGCCGATGCACGTTACGCCAAGCTTGCAGATTTGGCTGTTTGCCCCGGAAGAACAGAAATTACCGTGCCCAACAGCACCCCAATTGTGATAGACTGGCAGAACGATGCCGCAGAAGATTTTGCCGCATATACCTACGCACAGCTGCTGGGCAACAGCATGGTTACGGCGTATGGAAATTATACCGATGGCAGCAACGATTTGAACTACCAGCCAAACCTGATCATCGCTCGGGATGGCGCCGGGCTGATAACCACCCTCACCATCAACGATGTATTTGCCGGAAAAATAATGTTAACCGCTTAACAAATGAAAAGAATACTATTTGCAATACTCCTTTTTGTAGCCACGAACAGCATGTCGCAAACCTCCAGCACCATGCCAACCGGTGCAGTGCCATATGGCTCGGTATACATACAGCCCGATGGATCTGTGTGGAGCGGCGCAACGGGCAAAGGCTTTAAAAAAATAGGCTTAGCCGCCGATATTTTAAGGCTGAATGATAGCATTACCGCATTGCGATCGGGCATTACAGCCGTAGGCGCAACCAGCATCACGGCAGGGCCTATCACTTCATTGCCAGTACTGGCATTCAATCCGGGCAGCAACATTACGCCCGGCGCATGGATAACAGCCTCATTCTATGCCAGCCAGCCGCCAACTGCTTCCTTATCAGGAGGGTTTAACCAGGAGCTGCACAGCGCAGGCACCTACACGGGTTCTGTAAGCTGGAGCGGAGGAAGGCAAAGCGCAACAGCCACGCTTGCCACCATCAATGTAGATGGCGTAAACCAAACCTTTAGCCAGCCGACTCAGGGAGCAAGCGCAAGCGGCACCAAATCGGTGAGCATGGCGTACAATGCCAATACAACTTATACTAATACAGTAACCACCTCCGACGGCAAAACCGCAAGTGCTACTACCTCATTCGCCTGGTACCCGAAACGCTATTGGGGCAGGGCAAGCTCCACGCCCAACAATGCTGCAA
>JAYVNR010000322.1:0-2794 GCA_043758305.1 Pedobacter sp.
TGCTGAAAGGCATTATAAAGTATTAATGGCAGGTGTTGATCAGTTTGGTGGTAATGACGATATCAAACCTGTGTTGGAAGCCTACCAAATGGGTGTGAAGGAACAGGGCGAAGCTTCTATGCGCAAACGGTTTGAGTTGTCTGCGGTACGTTTGTTATTAAATATTTTCAGGGTTGGGTTATTTGAAAACCCATACCTTGATCCTACTACCTCTGCTTCTATTGCTGGAAAACCTGAATATATGAAAGCAGGGTATGAAGCACAATTGAAGTCGATTGTTATGTTCAAAAATCAGAACAAAACATTACCGATACAAAAAGGTAAGACTGTTTATATTCCTAAAAGAGTAACTCCTGCCGGTGTTAATTTTCTCGGACAGCCTTTACCTGAAAAAGTCGAGTATCCTGTTAATCTGGAATGGGTTAAAAAATACTATATCGTAACAGATGATCCTTCAAAAGCTGATTTTGCCATTGTATTTATAAAGAGTCCGGTTAGTAGCAGTTATAGCAGGCCCGACAGGGAGGCCGGTGGTAATGGATATGTGCCCATTAGTTTACAATTAAAAGATTATACAGCAGTGGATGCAAGAGTACACAGTATTGCTGCCGGGGATCCTGTGATTGATCCAACGATTACGGATCGATCTTATTTGAGTAAAACCTCTAAATCCAATTCTTATCCTGATTTAAAAACGATTCTGGATACAAGGAATGCAATGAATGGGAAACCCGTAATTGTATCAGTGAGTATAACCAACCCAATGGTGTTTAGTGAGTTTGAGAAAAGCATAGATGCGATTGTAGGAGAATTTGGCGTTCAGGTAGGAGCTATTTTAGATATCATATCAGGAAAAGCTGAACCTTCTGGTTTATTGCCAATGCAAATGCCATTAAATATGAGTACTGTTGAAAAGCAATTTGAAGATGTTCCGCGTGACATGACACCCTATAAGGACAGTGACGGCAACTTATATGATTTCGGCTTTGGTTTAAACTGGAAGGGTGTGATCAATGATGCAAGGGTGAAGAAATATGCGAGCAAACAGTAGCGCATTTTTCTTTCTGTTGAGAATATATTCTACTGCCAATGTTGGTCTTGTTACCCAACAACCAAATCTCTTTACTAATGCGATTTTAAAAATAGGTAAGCCCATTTTAATTGTCCATTCAAGTATGATAAAAACAGGTCGATGAATTATAATATTTTACGCTTCGGTTGTTGATCAATGAGACCAACAACGGCTTCGAGCGAAGAATTTTATCTTGAGCAAAAAGAGATTCAATCAGGCGCATCCTCCCCGGCTTAGTTCAAAGAGCTCGTTAAAAATATTACTTATATCCAAACCAGCCAAGGAAGTCGACCATTTTAATGACAGATATAAAAATGAATTAACCCTTTTTAAGAAACAAATTTACAGGTAGTGGAATGGGTAAATAAGTTTTGACGACTGCTCAAAAAAGCTATGATAAAAGTATACAAATTAAGCGCTGCACCGAACTAAACGAAGACCTGAAACAATTCCACAACGCATTGAAACAATAAAAATCAAAACCCTTCAAACACATTAAATTTGTTGTACAAAGCCGTCATCCAAAAAAGTTGAAACCCATGCTATTGCTCAATTTTTCGATACTTTGCTGCAATCTGGGTGTAGATCGGCTGTAGTATAGGATGGATACATTAACTTGTTACAACCAAACCGAAGGCATTGCAGGTTGGGCGTATTAAAGGTGGGTATTTGCAGAGCAGATTTTTTTATTTTAAAGAAAAATAAACAAAAAATGAAAAGATATATTTTATTGGGTTTGCTAATCACCATGACAAGTTCATTGTTCGCTCAATTAAGCAATCCTCCGGGTGTGAATTTAATTCAAATGGAGGATTTAAGAAAAGATTTATATGCATTGGCGGATGCACATTTTAATGGTCGTTCAGCAGGCACTTTAGATGAACTAAAGGCTTCTATGTGGTTGGGTGAAAAATTCCGGGCTATAGGGTTAAAGCCAGCGGGAGATGATGGTACTTATTTTCAATATTTCAATTTAGTGCGCAACCATATTGCAGATAATTCGAGCATACAAATAAATAATAATCCTTTAAAATTATGGCAAGATGTTGCTATTGCACAGATGGCAAACATTAATTTGAATGCACCAATTGTTTATTTAGGTAATGCGGTAGACATTGATACAAATGCAGTAGATGTAAAAGATAAAGTGGTGGCAATTGAAGCAAATTCAAAAGGAATTAATTTGGATGTATCCTTACCTACCTGGAGATACAATAGGTACATTTATAATAAGTATGGCCAGCCTTTGATAAAAAGAGGGGCTCTGGCGATTATTTTTATTGCAGATGAAGTAGCTGAAAAAGGATGGGATGATGCTGCAGAAAATTTTAAAAGAGGCAGTTACGATATTGAGGGAGGCCCAAATCAAACTGTAACTGCTCAAGCTCCTGTTATATGGCTACATGCCAATTCGAAAAAAGAATTACAAGGAAATACCGGAACAATAAAAATGAATCTTATTGTGTCAAGATATTCATATCCTTCCCTGAATATTGTTGGCATGGTTACAGGAACAGATGCTACATTAAAATCTGAATATCTAATGTACAGCGGTCATTCGGATGCACACGGTATTAGAAATGTTATAAAAAATGATTCTATTTATTATGGAGCTGATGACAACGGAAGTGTTGATGTGGCCATGCTTGCCAATGCAAGGGCGTTTGTAAAAAAACCATCCAAAAGATCAGTATTATTTGTGATACATGGTGCTGAGGAAAG
>JAYVNR010000323.1:0-2785 GCA_043758305.1 Pedobacter sp.
GATATCTATGACGATAACCATATTAGGAACCAGCGCGAAATTGCCCGGCTCCAAAGTTTTACGGAGCTATTAATTCCGCTTGACCGTTGGAATTTTCACAAATCTAATGACGCTGTAATCGCTCAGCAGGATTCCAAGATACATTTTCTTAAACAACAGATAACACAGTTAAAAGCGGACTTGAAAAAGGCAACCACATTAGAAACAGAAGACTATATCAATATCAGGGCGGGTTATGCGCATACCCTATATGACATTATCTTACAGTTGCAGGATATTAAACTGCCAGACGGCAATACGCTTCTTTATCCCGCCACCCAAATTGTTTGGCGTAGGATGATTTGCAAGTATTTTCGGGAAGGTGGTAATGTAATAAATTTCAATAGCATCCATCGCTATTTTCCAACAGACAAGCGAAATCTGGGCAAAAAATATGTAGAAATCGCGAACAAGGACAAGATATTCCAACTTAGTTTGCCTAAAAAACGCAGTTGATTGTAACAATCCTCGCGTCGTAGGGAACAACTTTGCGTTAAAAGCAACATCTTAACCTACAATAACTTGATAGCTGCTTCAGCTTATTAAATCTCTCATCAATTTAACCACGCAAATCTGTGTGGTCAATAAATTCCAGTTCTGTAGCATTCCTTTGAACAAAAATCAAAGGCTATGGAAATATTCAGCACCAACGCCCTAAGCCAATGCATACGAGAGGCAGTGAGGGCAGAACTACAACAACACTTTAAAACAGGCGGCAGCCAGCCGCTGGATTCAGAAAAACTTTTATCCAAACAGGAGCTTGCCGCCGAACTCGGCGTGTCATTAGTAACGCTTACTGACTGGATGAAAAAAGGCTTACCCTATTTGCGCCTGCATAAACGGGTGTACTTCAAAAAAAGTGAGGTACTCAATGCCATGCAACAAACTATTAAAGATTAAAGGAGGACGACGGATGAATGTGGAATTAGTCACAAGAGAGGATTTGCGGCGGTTAGAGGATTTATTAAAAGAGATCAAACAGCTAATTCAGCCGGGACAGAGCCAGCCTAAAAAGTGGTTAAAGAGCAGCGAGGTAAGGAAGATGCTGAATATATCACCAGGCACCTTACAAAACCTACGCATTAACGGCACACTACGCTTTACCAAAATGGGCAGCATCATGTATTACAAATTAGAGGACATCAACAAGGTACTGGAGGAGAACGGACAATGATTATCTCAAAAGAATTAAATGGTTACAGCGACATTATTAAGCGCATGGGAACGGACAAGCGGGTACTGGCGACCCATGTAAGCCTATTCACGTCTTTATTTATTTTTTGGCAGCGGGACGGCTTTGTTAGTCCTTTTGCCATTACCCGAAAGACTGTAATGGCGTTTTCAAAAATCGCATCCATTGCCACTTATCACAAGTGCATCAGGGAACTGGACGAGTACGGCTACATCCGTTATCAGCCATCTTTTCACCCTGTAAAAGGCAGCTTGATTTATTGGCCGGATGAGTTAAAAGCAAACGACTTTAAGACAATTTGAGCCATGCAGATATACCGAATATTTCCGCTTGCGGGGAGAGCGGTTTTTTATCCAATTGTAAGGAGCAAGTTTGTGTTTTTGTTGCCACAAAAACATCCCGGATGCCTGTCGGCACCGGGCAAACTTGCCTTTTGCGCCCGATGGTTGCAAAAGGGAAAAATGGAAGAAAGTGTAAGGAGTTAACCGATGGAAGCAACAGTAAAGACAAATAATAAACAGCAGGTAACCCAGCCAAAAAATAAGGGTGGCGCACCGAAAAAAAGGGTCAGGCGGGAGATAATTCTACGAATAAGAATGACAGCGACAGACCGCTTTTATATCAACAGTAAGGCGAAAGATGCCGGGATGAAAGCAAGCAGTTGGATAAGAGCAGCGGCAAGGAACGCAAAAATAGTTCCCCGATTAACAGACAATGAGCGGCGCATCCTTTGGATGCTTGCCGAGTTGGCTAACAATCTTAATCAGATAACTAAGCTTGCGCATCAACTTGGATTATTAACGGTGGCAAGGGATTGCAGTAAAATTTTGAACGAGATAGATATTACTTTAAAACATCTCAATAACAATGATAGGGAAAGTGATAACGGGTAGAAGCTTTGGCGGGTGCATACGCTATGTGGTACAAAAGCATGATGCGGTCGTATTGGATGCCGCAGGCGTAAGAATGCAGCAGGTTAATCAAACCATTAACGATTTTAACCTGCAAAGAAAATACAACCCGAATTTAGGAAAGGCTGTTGGTCATATTGCTTTAAGTTGGAGCGTAAACGATGCCGCTAAGTTGAACGATGAGGTAATGGTGATGTTGGCGAAAGAGTATCTGCAAAAAATGAAGATAGAGGACACGCAGTACCTAATTGTTAAACACCGGGATAAAGAGCACCCACATATTCATATAGTTTACAACCGCGTAAGCAACAATGGTGAAACCATACCGGATAAATTTCAAAAGAAGCGAAATGTACAGGTAGCAAAAGAATTAACCATAAAGCATGGCTTTTACCTATCACCGGGTAAAGAGCGGGTCAACCGGCAGCAGCTCAAAGGCGAGGATAAAATCAAATATGAATTATTCGATACCATCAAGGCGGCTGGCAAAAAAGTAAAAAATATTAATGAATTAATAAAGGTACTGGCTAAACAAGGCATTACTACCCACTTGAAATACAAGAGTGGCACTACCGAGGTACAGGGCATCAGTTTCAGTAAAGGCGAATACAAATTTAAAGGATCAGAGATTGACCGCAGTTTA
>JAYVNR010000324.1:0-8584 GCA_043758305.1 Pedobacter sp.
GTAATACCATTGTCTAATTTTTCCCAGTCTAAAGGTGCATTGATAAGGTCGTATAGATTAATTCTTGATACTGGTGGGTTTTGGTTTTTGATGGCATCCTGTGCATTTGTACCCCACTTGTTTGTGGTGGAAATCCAAAGCCTATGAGCAAAGGAATACGTTTTTAAATCTTCTCCTTTGAATTGGCGACTTGATGTAGATAAAAAACTATCAACTGCTGGCTTATCAATAACTGATGTTTCTTGATAGCATTTACACTGTATTGCCCAATAATCACCCTCGTTTGTGAGTGCCACTAAGTCAATTCCTGTATCGCTGCCGCCTAAATCTTTCTTGCCGGGAAACTCTGCCCACAACCAAACTTTCTTAAACTTGTGAGCATACTTGGGGTCGGTAAGCAAATAGGCTTTCATTAAGCGTTCAAATCTTTCTCCTTTGTCCTTTTCAGAGAAAGAAATTTTGCGGTATTTATCAAGTATTTTATTGAAGCTCATTTTTTTACTAACCCGGTTTTTGAGTCGTGAAGTTAAGTTTTAAAATCTGGTTGGTGCAATTGCCAATGCAAAATTGTTAAGTGTCCATAAGTTGGGTAATGGGGTGGGCTTTGTGTACGGCTTTGGGTACGGTTGGCTAAAATTAATTGTTCTGCAAAAGCGTTGGCTTTATGTCGCCTTACAGCTTTTTTAAACTTTCTATAGCCGTTACGCCTTTTTCCCTTTGTTTTTTTCTTATCCAATTTTACATGTAGCTGCAAGTAGTAATTATATGCTACAGCTCTTTAAAACTTTCCCTTGCTCAAAATTGTATAATTAAAAACGATACGATTATGCGTTCTATATGGAAAGGTTCCATCGGATTTGGTTTGGTTAACATCCCAATCAAATTATACTCTGCAGTTCAGAGCAGCTCCTTAGGCTTAGATATGCTTGATAGCCGGGATCATGAGCGTATCCGCTTTCAGCGCATCAACGAAAAAACGCGTAAAGAAGTTCCTTTCGACCAAATTGTTAAAGGCTATCTACTGAATGATCAATATGTGATCATGGATACAAAGGATTTTGAAGATGCTAGTCCGGAAAAAACCAAAATGATCGAATTGGAGAATTTCGTCAACATATCTGAGGTTAATCCCATGTATTATGAAACCTCCTACTATGCTGAACCAGAAACTCAGGGAAAGAAAGCTTACGCATTATTATACAGCGCATTAAACAAATCAAAAAAAGCCGGGTTAGCCCGATTTGTGCTTCGTAGTACAGAAAATCTATGCATCATCCATCCGGTTGGAAACATTTTGGTGGTAACCAAAATCCGCTTTGCGGAGGAACTTCGATCGTCTGAGGAAATTCTTGTCCCTGATTTAAACGTCAGTAAAAAGGAATTAGACCTGGGCTTAAACCTAATTGATCAATACACTTCAAAATTTGACATTGAGAAATACAAGGACGAATACCATAACGAGTTGTTGAAAATCATTCAGGCTAAGGCAAAAGGCAAGCGCCCTATTATTAAAAAACTAAAACCAGAAAAATCGGGTGGTGATGATTTATATGATCAGTTAATGTTAAGCCTTACTAAAAAAGGTGCTTAGCCACATAAATGTTAATTCTAATATTGCAGTTATGAGCCTGGAAAAATACATCGAGAAAAGGAATTTTGAGGAAACAACAGAACCTAAGTCGGGAACTACTAATGATAAAAAGTCGCTAAAATTTGTAGTGCAACGGCATCATGCTTCTCACCTGCACTATGATTTCCGCCTAGAAATAGAAGGCGTATTAAAAAGCTGGGCGGTGCCAAAAGGCCCTTCATTAAATCCTAAAGATAAGCGCTTAGCTATGATGGTAGAAGACCATCCCTATGATTATCGCACTTTTGAAGGTGTTATCCCCGCCGGAAATTACGGCGCTGGCAATGTTACCATTTTTGACGAGGGCACTTACGAAGCTCTGGAAGAAAGCACCGGCGAAAAAGAGCTAAAAAAAGGCCTGTATAGCGGCAATCTTAAATTCAGGATGCATGGAAAAATCCTGAAAGGAGAATTTGCACTAGTTAAATTAAAAAATTCTGAAGACAACTACTGGTTGCTTATCAAGCATAATGACGAATACGCAGTTGAACAGCCATTTAATAGTGAAGATTTAATTTCTGATGCTATCAAAAATAAAGGCATCAACGAAAAAAAAAAGCAAAAAAAGTAGCTGGTTCTCCCCTCTCTGCTGAACAGGAAGTTGAACCTGAAGCCCAAACTCCGGAAGCTTCGCTGGAGGATATTTCTTTTAAACCTATGCTTGCTAAATTGTCGTCAAACGTTTTTGACGATGAAGACTGGGTTTATGAGAAAAAACTGGATGGCTATCGGGCTATAGCCTATACAGGTGCCAATACGAAGCTGATGTCCAGGAATGGCCTCGATTTTAAGGATAAATACAAAGACTTGTATGCAGTCTTAAATAAGGTAAAGAACGTTGCAGTATTTGATGGAGAAATTGTAGCCGAAGACGAAAATGGCAAAAGCAACTTCCAGGCTTTGCAGAATTATCGGCAGCATACTAAAAGCATTACGCTCAAATATTATGTGTTTGATTTGCTTGCACTCGATGGGCACGACCTGCGTGGGCTTGAACTCGTGAAACGAAAAGCGCTGCTTCAGGCACTCGTTAAGAAAATTAATGATGCAAGCATTTTGTACAGCGAGCATACAGTTGGAAATGGTAAAGCGCTGTTTGCCGAAGCTGAGAAAAATGGTTGGGAAGGAATTATCGCAAAAAATGCTTCCAGCACTTATCAAAGCAACAGGCGATCTGACAACTGGATAAAATTTAAGCTTCAAAATGCGCAGGAGGCAGTAATATTAGGATATTCTAATCCTGCTGGCAGCAGAAAATATTTTGGATCGCTTGTTTTGGGGATGTATGATGAGGAGAAAAAGCTTACCTACATCGGCAACTGTGGCACAGGTTTTAATGAAGAAACACTTAAAGATGTTTACAACAGATTAGAGAAGCTGAAAACTCCCCAGAAACCGATAGAGGAAAAAATTCCTCAACAAAAAACAATTACATGGGCAAAGCCTCAACTGGTTTGTGAAGTAACATTCTCTGAATGGACGGCTGACAGGCATCTCCGCCATCCTGTTTTTAAAGGCTTGAGGATAGACAAAGAAACCAACGAGGTGAAAGAGGAAACCCCCACTCCTGCTCAAATTAAAACCTCAAAACCCGTTATGAAAAAAGATGATCCGCAAAATGAGCGTGAAGAAAACTACGGCAAGAAATCAATTAAACTTACTAACCTGAATAAGCTGTATTGGAAAGAGGAAGGAATTACAAAAGGGCAGCTTATCGAGTACTATCGCAGTATTGCAGACTATATATTGCCTTATCTTAAAGACCGGCCATTATCATTGAACAGGCATCCGAACGGAATTGAAGGGCCAAATTTTTTTCAAAAAGATTTAGAAACAGAACAGATACCGTCGTGGATAAAGTATGCGCCCCTACATTCAGAAAGCAACAACAAGGATATAGATTATTTGATTTGCAATGACCTTCCAACCCTGCTATGGATGGCGAATTTGGGCTGCATAGAAATCAATCCCTGGCTTAGCACTTACAAGAAACCAGAAAATCCAACATTTGCGGTTATGGATCTTGACCCTAACGATGTTGATGATTTTGGCGAAGTGGTACGGGTAGCTTTAACAACCAAAAATATTTTAGAACAAATGGGCATTAAGCCCTGGATAAAAACATCGGGATCAAGAGGCTTGCATATATTTATACATGTAGGGGCAAAATATGATTATGAGCTGATCAAAAATTTCATAAATTATATCGGTCAGATGGTATTGGCGCAACACCCCGATACCACCAGCCTTGAGCGCAGCCCTTCAAAACGCCAAAAGAAAATATATCTTGATTTCCTTCAAAATCGTAGAGGGCAAACTATTGCAGCAGCTTACTCCGCCCGCCCCAAGCCGGGCGCCTCAGTTTCAACTCCATTAGAATGGCACGAGGTTACAGAAAGCTTAAACATTAAAGATTATACAATTTTTAATACGCTAGAAAGGATAAAGAATAAAGGCGATCTATGGAAAGATATCTCTAAAAATACAGAGGATATCCGGAAGGCATTAAAAATTCTAAAATAGCTCAGGCATGGCTATACTTGCGCTCAGGAAAGTTAAGGATAACCGGATTTGCATCTTTTCCTTCAGGAAGTTCAAGAAAAAAGGTGCAGTTTTCGCCTTGGTTTGAAACAACAGATATTTTGCCTTGATTAAGTTCAGCCATTTCCTGGCAAAGCATTAGCCCGATTCCCGCTCCCTTCTCTCCTTTTGTTCCATGCTTTGTAAAATGAGTTTTATTAACAAACAAGTTACTGATCTCAACTTCAGAAAGCCCTTTGCCATTATCTTCTACAGCAAGCACAACATTATCGCCTTTAAAGGTATTGTAAAACCGTATTTTCCCTCCTTCTGGAGCAAATTTTACAGCATTGCTCATTAAATTACGGACAATTACCCTAACGTGATCAATGTCTGCAAAGACAAAAACATCTTCAACTACCTCATTTTTAAATTCTATTTGTTTAGATTTCAACAGATAAGTGAATGCTTTTACTGTTTCTTCAACAATGGCATAATAAGAAAAATCAGATTTATTTAATTTTATCCCATCCATTTGGCTTACTGCCCAGTTTAGCAGATTGTATAGGATCAAATCTGCATTCTCTACAGATGGCAGCATTTCTTTAAGAATATCACCAATTTCTTTTACAGACATGCCTTCCGTCTGAAAAAGTTCCATAACAGCCCGTAAATTACCAATTGGCGAGCGAAGGTCATGCCCTACAATTGCAAATAATTTGTCTTTTAGATCATTGAGCTCGCTGAGGTGCTTAGAATGATTTTCAAGGTTTAGGGAATTGTTTTTATACTCTGAATTTTGCCTTGCTAAAAGTTTAGCTGCCCTGCTTTTCTGTTGGTACAAAAAGAGCAAATAAGCTAACCCGGCAATGAGCAATGCCATTAATACGCCAAGCCAATTAGTTGCCTTGCTTTGGGAAACGAGCTTTTTATTTATTGCAACAGCTTCAGATTTTTCTGAAGTTTTGGAATTAATATCTTTAGCAACCAGCGCAGACAGCTCATCAAGTTTGCTTTTTAATTTTTCTATGTTAGAATCCCGATCGGCATATTGAGGGATAATGGCTGGCGCTTTATATTTTTTAGCTAATTGTATTTTTCGAAGCTTTGTTCCGGCAGTCAAGCTTTTTTTCTTGATTCTTTTAGGGCTTCTGGTAGTCTGAGCATCCTTTACTTGCTGAGGTGCCCTATAGACTTCCGGGATCTCCTTAGCGGATATTTTTATTTGAACACGCTTTGCAGAATCCTGGAAAGTAAACGGATTTGGTTTCCCGGTTGATAAAATAGTGCTTGAATATATGTGCCGTGAAATAGTATTTTGTGAGCTATAAAAAAACCGATCTGTTCCATTCTCCTTGCCTAATGCATTTTGAATTGGTACGAGAATCAGCATATAAACTGAAATATGGAAAAGCTTAAACCGAAATGAATGTAAAAAATTGACCAACTTTAATTTGGTTAGATTGCTGTTAAAGTAATTAATATTCAGCAATTTGAATATTAAAAACTATCAAGAATTCCCCTGCTATACGGCATTTAGCATTAAAAGTTATAGCTAATTGCTTTTAATGCAGATACTGGTGCTTATCCTGAAAATAAATGTGGAAAATCTTTTTGACTACTGCAGAATACTACCGCAAAAGTTCTCTGGCAATAACGATTTTCTGAATTTCCGAAGTCCCTTCTCCTATTGTGCAAAGTTTGGCGTCGCGGTAGTATTTTTCAGCGGGGAAGTCTTTTGTATAACCGTACCCTCCAAATATTTGGACAGCTTCTGTTGCACACCGTACAGCTACTTCTGAAGCAAAATATTTGGCCATTGCAGATTGCTTGGTTACATTTTGGCTCCTGTTTTTTAAATCGGCAGCCTGCATAATCAGTAATTCCGAAGCTTCAATATCGGTAGCCATGTCCGCCAGCTTAAATGAAATTCCCTGAAATGACGAAATGGGCTGCCCAAACTGTTGACGTTCTTTAGAATAAGCAACTGCAGCCTCAAAAGCACCTTTTGCAATACCTAAGGACAAAGCTGCAATAGATATGCGCCCGCCATCTAAAATTTTCATAGCTTGTTTAAAGCCCTCTCCTTCTACGCCCAGTAAATTAGCGGATGGTACACGGCAATTATCAAAAATCAACTCTGTAGTTTCCGAAGCACGCATGCCCAGCTTGTTCTCTTTTTTTCCGCTGCTAAAACCTGGCGTACCTTTTTCTATAACCAACGCCGAAATTCCTTTCGAATCTCCTTTGTTGCCGGTGCGCACCATTACCACTGCTATATTTCCCGACTGGCCATGTGTAATCCAGTTTTTTGAGCCATTCACAATATATTCATCACCATCCAAAACGGCAGTAGTATTCATCCCTAAAGCATCCGATCCGGTATTAGCCTCGGTTAAGCCCCACGCTCCTATCCATTCGGCCGAAGCCAGTTTAGGGAGCCACTTTGTTTTTTGTTCTTCATTCCCGAAAGCTAATATATGGCCGGTGCATAATGAATTGTGTGCAGCAACAGACAATCCAATAGATCCGCAAACCTTAGAAATTTCTACTATAGCGTTAACGTATTCTACATATCCAAAGCCAGATCCACCATATTCTTGTGGCACCAATACGCCCATAAGCCCCATTTCTCCCAACTTTTTAAAGGTTTCAACAGGGAAAAATTGAGCCTCATCCCATTCCATTACATAAGGCTTAATGTGCTTTAGAGCAAAATCTTTTGCCATAGCTGCAACCATTCCCTGGCTGTCTGCAACAGCATTATATTCAGTATTCATAATAAGTAAACAAATTTTTAGGCAAAAGTTCCATTTTAAAAACTTAAGTACGGGCTTAACTTACGTATAGTTTCTTCATTTATAATGGCAATTTTTTTCAAATCATCTGCAGTGGTATAATTGCCGTGCTGTTTTCTATATTGAATAATGGCATTCATCTGCTTATATGTTAAATACGGGTGTTGTTTCAAATCTTCAAACAACGCTGTATTGATATTGATCTTTTGGATATTCTGAGCCTCTACTCTTACCTGCTGTTCTAACAAATTAAACTTAGCGCTGTCTAGCCCGTAAACTTCTAACAATTGGTTTTTGTTATAATAACCTCCCAACCGTTGCCGATATTTCAATATACGGACTGCAAAAGCTGGCCCTATTCCATTTATCGTTTCAAGCGAAGTTGAATCCGCCGCATTCAACTCAACTAGTATCGTTGGTTTGGCTGCTCTTTGATAAGGTAGGCTGGTATTTTTAAATTTATTATTTTCTTTAGGTGTGATGCTTATATATGGTTCTAAACGAGCATAATCTTCGGGAGTTACAGAATAGATTTTCTGCAGGTCTTCTTTCTTGTAAAAATGCCCGCCTTTATTTTCAAAATTCTTTATTACTTTAATCTGCCTGGCGCTTAAGCCGAGCTTTTGCCAGGAAGATTCGCTCAAACCATTAGGATCAAATTCAAAGTATCCTGCACTTAATTCTTTCTCTTCAACTTCATTCTTAAGCTGCTTGTAGCTATAAGTACGACGCAATTTTTCTGATGCCCTAAAACGGGATATTTCTTTTTCAAAGGCCGAAAAAGAATATGTTTCTGGTGGTGCAAAGTAACTATATGCGTCCGGAAGGAAATAAATAAGCACTAAAGCAAGGCTAAAAACCAGCAAACCATTAAGTTCTTTTTTGCTAAAGCTTAAATATGATGTAAACGTCTTCTTTATCACCTGCTATAATTATATCCCAAATTAACTTTTATTTTTCTCAAATTTGAAAACCCTAAAACATTTCACACTCCTGGCTTAATGAAAGTTATTACTACAGAAGAATTTGCTAAAGCCACAAAAATAGATAAACTCCATTTGCCAGGCTTAGCCGCGTTCCTTATGGAGATAATGAAGATCAATGATGTTAATGACGCTTTTTCGCAGGCCGAACATTTAGATGGAACAGATTTTATTGATAAATTATTAGAAGTTCTCGGAGTAAAAATTGAATATGATCCTGTAGAGCTTAGCAATCTTCCAAAAGACGGTGCTTTTATTGCAATTGCCAATCATCCCTTTGGAGGAATTGAAGGGCTTATGCTGCTTCGTATTTTGCTTACGGCAAGGCCCGATGCAAAACTGATGGCTAATTTTATCCTTAAAAAAATACCAAACCTTAGTGATTTTTTTATCGCAGTAAATCCCTTTGAGAATGTGGACCACTCCTCCAGCATCAGCGGGCTTAAAAACACACTCGAACTCCTAAAATCTGGCACGCCAATAGGCATTTTTCCTGCCGGAGAAGTGTCCACCTACAAATTGGGCACAAAACAAGTTACAGACAAGCTCTGGCATCCGGTTGTAGGAAAAATAATAGCAAAAGCAAATGTACCGGTAGTGCCAATTTATTTCCATGGGAACAACGGTTTGCTATTCAATATTATTAGCCTCAT
>JAYVNR010000325.1:0-8553 GCA_043758305.1 Pedobacter sp.
AAGCAATCCAGGAGCAGCAGGCACTAATTGAAGAATTAAAAAAGCGGGTAGCTGCTTTAGAAAAATAAGAATGTCCGCCTTCGCCCTTCAATATCAAGATGGCTTTTTAGACCTCAAGCCCGGCGAAAGCCCCCTCATAGAATGGGCTTCGCTTGCCTTTGGCGATGCCGATGTATTGCCCGGCTCGTTCAGCTACAGCATAACCTTAGCTGATACGCCAAATAATGCTTTGTTGCTGGGCTTTAGCAACCGCCTGGCTAATCGTGCCGCCCGCAAAAATATTGAAGTGCTGGTAATTTTAATGGGCATGCCCTGGAAGCACTGTACCCTCAGCTACGAGATTGATAACGGCGAATATGTGGCCAACCTCAAAATTGATAACGGCGAATTCGCCACGGTTATCAAAGAAACCGAGCTTCCAAACGTATTTGTAAACACCCTAAACGGAGCTTTTTCATCCCATAAATGGCTTAGCTTGGGCAACAACTTAACAGAGGTGGGCGCTTCCATCCACGCCAGCACACAAAGCATTAACGCCAAGCCATACGCGTTTTTTCCGTTCATAAACGATGTGATATTTGGCGATGGCGAAGGCGACGGCTTTAGCGTGCCTAGCGATCATAGCTTTGTGATCAACGATTACCAGCCAGGTTCTGCCATGCAGCTTGATAGCCTCGATGCCGAAAACCGAAAACAGCGATGGTTTTCTCCGTCCTTCTATTTGCATTGGGCAATTAACCAGGTGTGCGCCTATTTGGGCTACACCGCCGAGGGCGATTTTATGGAAAGCGAATTCATGCAAAGCGCAACGATCTTCAACCTGGGCATCTATCGCGGCAGCGACTTTGATACGGCCGCTTCCGGTGGCGATGGCTCGTTTAAGCTTGCCCCAGCCCGGCACCTGCCAAAAATCAAGCTTGCCGACTTTTTTAAACAGTTGCGCCAGCAGTTTAAACTGGTATGCTACTTTAACAGCGACAGCAAAACGGCTACCTTCAATTTTGCTAAAACACTGGTGCAGTCGGTAGAGCGCATAGATCTGGACGGCTGCATACAAAAAGGCTTCAAAATCTTTAACCAGGAAACAACCGGCTATGAGCTGATCCAGGGCTTTGACCCGGCAGACGATGCTTTTAAAATTTATCCCTACGTAAAAAGTTTTTTTATTGGCCAAGATAAAGTGCCAAAGCAGGAGCAATTGCCCATCGGCACCACCTTTATGCGCACCGTGCAGCACAACGCCACAGGATTGCCCTACTGGCGCATCCCGCTCATCCGGCAAACGGGCAACGCCTACAGCGCACAGGCAGAAGGAAGCCAGGCGCACAACCCTGATGGCTGGGGGCGCAACGAATTTGCATTCACATTGCTCAGCTTCCGGGGCTTGCAGCCAAACAGTGCCGGCAACACTTTTCCGCTTGCCACCAGCGACGGCACTACCATAGATCCCACAGATATTACCACTCCCCTTTCCATTTGTGATAGCCTTTGGCTGGGCGGAGAAAACGGCATTTTGAACCGCTACCACAAAATTTGGTACCAGTTCTTTTTGCGCACAGAACGCGTAGAGCTGCAAGCGCTCATGCCAGTGCAGGTGTTAAAATCGCTTTCGCCATTAAAAAAAGTGCGGTGGGCGGCAGAAGATGGCATCCACTTAGAGGCACTGATGGACAAATTGCAATTTACCGCAGATGGCAACCGTAGGCTCATTGCCGGGAAGCTTTCGGTATATCCGTACTACAATGCACAAGCGGCAGATATCAGCGCCTTTGTAGATATTTCTGCCGGGCAAAACATAAACGCCGGAGATGTTTGGGTGAAAATGGTGCAGGAAAATATAGTGGAAAGCCGCAAGCCAAGCAGCACCACCATAGACCTTGTATTTTATTTTTATTACGATCAGGCAATGGCACAGCCCCGTAGCGTAACGGCACTGCCTTTAAAAATACAGGAGAGCTTCCACGGCACCAATAACCGTTTTGTTAGCCAAAAATTAATAACCGAGTTGGCTGATGGAACATCTTGGGCTAAAGCCAACCAGACCGCGTATTATTTTAATCGCAATGGCTTACGGGCAAATACAGAAGAACATCGTTACTGGCTGCTGCTAGACAGCCCAACGGGAGATTATAAGGTGATACGATGAAAGAGGCAAAAACCAAAAACCTAGATTTTAACGAGCAGATCAACCTTCGGGGCATGTATGATAAATACGCCTTCATTGTGATAGATCGCTGGGTGCAGGCATTGAAACGCCACAACATTGGAGTAACTGGCCAGCTGATGAATTCTTTTACAAAAGAGCTCAAACGCTCCGGAGGAAATGTGGAAGCAGTGATCTTTAAGTTTTCTAAGTATGGCCGCTTTCCGGATATGGGCGTAGGTAACGGAACTTCATTAAATGAACGCGTTCTGAATAGAAAATTTGATAAGTATCGCAATAGCTCGGGCAAATCAACCGGAGGGCTAAAGCGAAGAAAAAAGCCCTGGTATACCAAAACGCTTTACCGGGAGGTAGCTAAGCTGAGCGATTTGCTCCGGAGGGAATATGGCGAACAGATTGTGAGCCTGATGGAAAAGAATTTTGGAGAAACTATAACACTAACGGCTTAAACCCTAACAATGAAATCAAAAGAACAGGCGGTTGTAAACCTCGTAATCAATGGAGAACAGGGGAAATCTTCACTAAGAGAGCTCACCGGCGCTTACAATGCGCTCAATGCAGAAATTGTTAGGATGAAACGAGCCGACGATCCGAAAGGGTACGACGAGCGGATAAAAAAGCTTGCACTGTTAAAGCAAGCTCGCGATGCTGAGCGAAATGCCATATACGGCGCTGGCGAAGCTTCAAAGAAATTTTCTGAAGATTTTAAAAAAGCAGTTGGTGAAAGTTCGGAAAAGCTTGGGCCATTTGGCGGCCTACTATCGAAAGTGACCGAGCAATTTGGGGCTGTTAAGGATTCTGTTGCTAGCGGCATGTCTATGTTAAAGCAGTATAATGCAGCTGTAGACACCGCAAAAGCTGCTCAATTGGCTGCAACAGAAGCAAATGAAGCCGCCCGGATTGCAGAGCTCGCACTTGCGGCCGGCACCGGTACAGCTGCAGCTGCAGAAGAAGCCAGAGCGGCAGCGTTGGTTGCTGGCACAACGGCAACTGAAGCCAGCACAGTTGCGTTAAAAATATTTAAAGTAGCCATGGCATCTACCGGCATCGGCTTGGTGGTGGTGGCACTTGGGGCGCTAGTTACCTGGCTAACACAAACAAATGAAGGCATGCGTGTGGTGAAGGGAGCATGGGGCGGATTGAATGCACTTTTTCAAGCAGGTATAAAGCTTATTGCCGGTTTTGGAAAAGGAATTATAGATGCTGTGAGCCATCCGGTAGGAAGCATCCAAAAAATAGGCAAAATATTTGAAGAACAGGTAATGAACCGCTTTAGGGCTTTCGCGGTTATTTATCAGGGTATACTGAAGGGCGACTTTAAAGCCGCACTTAATGGGGTGCTGCAACTTGGCTCCGGAGTAACAAGCCTGACCGATAAGATTGCCGGCGCTGCAAAAGGAATTGCAAATGTAGCCAAAGCCGGTGTTAAATTAGCGGAAGATCAGAGGGCGCTACTTATAGCAAGTCGAGCTTGGGAGCTCGAAAAGATAGGACTGATCAAACAGGCTGATGTACTTACTCAAAAAATCAGGCAACAAACGCTATCGCCACAAGAACGTATTAGAATGGCAGAACAAGCCAAAGTAATACGTGACAAGGTCTTTAAAACAGACATGGAGCATGCCAAAGAAAAGCAACGTCTTATTCTGGTAGAGCAAGGAATGAATTCAAAAAAAGATAAGCAGGCTATTGCTGATTCAGCAAATATGGTTGCCACTATTGATGCCGAGCATGCAACATCGATGCAAAACATTGAAAATAGGGAAAGCCGCCTGCAACAGAAGCTAACTGGCCAGCAAGCCAGTGCAAAAAAGAAAGCTTCAGATGCAGCAAAAAAAGAAAATGAGGATCTGCAAAAGCTGCTTGCCGAACTTGACCAGTCAGAACAGCAATCATTTATGAAAAATATGAGCCGAAACGATGCTGAATTATATGCTATCACAATGAAATATGCCAGGGAAAGAGAGGAGGCGCACAATACATACAAGGATAAAGAGAACTTAAGGCAGGCACTTGCAGCCATCGATAATGCTGAAGCATCTATAAAAGAGGAAACAATTAAAAAGCAGGAATCTGATGAAGCTGAACGCAAAAAGAAACAACGCGAGGAGGATTTTAAACTATCCCTCGAAGAGATCAACCGCCGTCATCAGGAGGAGCAAAATGCAAATTCCAGTACACTGGCAGATGGATTAGAGGGCGCATATAGCGAAGAGGTTGCATTAAAGCTCAAACAGCAATACCAGGAACAAGAGCGCAATCTTACAGAGCAGCACCTGCTTGTAATGAAGGGGCTGTACACCGCTTATGGCAAAGACACGGGCGATATTGATAAGCAGCTCACCGCCGTTCGGATTGCTGATGCAGAAAAAGAACTTGAGCACAAAAAGCTTTCCGTTGAAGCAAAAAAGAAACTTGAAGATACGGTTGTCAATCTTACCATGGGCGCAACCGGAGCAATCAAACAGCTTTTTGGCCAGCGCACCGCTATTTATAAAGCTGCCCTCGCTGTCGAGGCTGCTTACAACATCGCCAAAGTAACCATGGATACCGTGGCTGAGGTGAAGGGCTACTATAAAACCTATTCCGGTATACCGGGCGGTGTACTGATCGCCAGTGTGCTATCCGGGTTAGCTGTTGTGCGATCGGGAATCGGAATCGCCTCAATTACCAAAGCTGCAGCAATGAATTTGGGCGGTGGCAGAGCGAAGGCAAAAAAAGGCGCTTTATACACGCCCGATGGGCCTAGCCACGAAGAGGGCGGCATGGACCTCTACAATAACGTAACCGGCGAAAAAGTGCTGGAAATGGAAGGGCGAGAAAATATACTGATCCTCCGCAAAGATCTGCCATCTGCCAGCCTAGCAATGATCAAACGCCTGGCATTTGACAGCACGTTTAACAACCCGGCCCAGGTAGATACATCCGCAATTAATTCAGGGATCAGGATGGCTCGCTCCGGAGCATTTGTCAATGACAGTACGGGCAGCGCTGCAAATTTTGCTGGCACCAGGCAAGCAGCGGCAGGTATGGATAATAGCCGGCTTGAGGGTTTGATGCTGCAATTAATAGAGTCTGTAAAAGAAGAAAAAACACGCCCGGCGGAGGTAAACTTGTTTAAATTGGAAATTGAACAAAAAAAGATAATGAATATAAGGGATAGCGCAAATGCATGATTTTTTATAGTTTAGAGAAATTATACTTTACAACATGAAAAAAATATTATTGATTTTCCTACTTGCACCGGTGGGTTTATATGCCCAATCAATCACTCTGCCCATTGACAGTATATCACACAAGATAGATTTCACCGAAGTTGTTAAGGTTGATGGAGCCTCTAAGGATGACCTATATATAAAAGCACGTGAATGGTTTGCAAAAACATTTGTTTCTGCTCAAAAAGTTATTCAAATGGATGATAAAGATGCTGGCAAAATCATTGGTAGAGGCACAGCAAGGGGCGTTGAGTCAAGCTTTTTGTCACCAGTTTCCTTCACATTATATTATACTGTAAGTATAACTATGAAAGATGGTCGATATCGTTATGAAATAACTGATTTTGAATATCAGGACGACCCCACCAAATATGAATTATCTCCATCTAAGCACGTTTTAGACCTTATTGCAACAGATCCAAAACACAAAAAGAAAGACGGCACTTATAGAGATTTATGGAATGGGTATCTTCAAAAGGTTTTTACAACAGCTGAAAGTATTTCCGCTTCGTTAAAAAACACTCTTTCCCAGAAGCCAAATGGCATTAAGTCTAAAGATGATTTTTGACTTAACAAGCCTAGATTAACGGCGCAATGATTGGACTTCATCTAAAAAACGGTCAAACCTCATCATGCCAGCCTTTTTATTTTTTTCCCGGGAGCGAAGGTATTTTTCTACCTGTTTCAATGAACCATGCCCCAACAAATCTTTCAAGCTAAGCATGTCTTCATTTAAATTGCCATCAGCCAGTTCCAAATATATGGTTGCAAAAGTATGCCTGGCAACATGAAAGGTTACGTAGACATCAATTTCCAGCTTTTTAAAAATCACCTTTAGTGTTTTATTTACCTGACTATCAAACATTTTTTTAAAAATCAAGCTATTGCGCCCCTTCAGTATCATTTTAGCAGGCTCCGGCAGATCCATTGTTACAACCCTGTCGAAGTGCTCTCCCTTAAGAAGGCTAATGTTCAGTACCCCCCTGTTCAAGTGGCGCTGGTGCAATTGATTGCTGTCAGAAATTCGAAGGCCCGTATAGCAGCTAAACACAAATTTCTTAAGAACCTCTAGCTCAACCGCTGTCAAATTGCTTTCAGTAAAGCAATATTTTGTAATCTTTCTAAGCTCCGCTTGATCTAATGCAATTGTTTTTCCTTCCTTATAGGTTCGAGAAAACCCAAAAAATTCATCATCTATATAGATTTTATCTTTTCGTGCATTTCTGGCAAACGATTTAAAATGCTTTACCCAACCGGTTCTTGTATTTGCGGCCTTGCCCTGCTTTTTCCAATAGTCGTTGAACTTATAAAGGAAGTCACCATCTAGGTCGCTGAACAACAGCTCTTCAGAATGATTGGCGATCTGATAGTCTTTAACTCTTTCTAAGAAAGTAAAATAATTCTTAATAGATTGTTTTTTTGAGCGCCCGGAACGCTTCCGTTCCTCTATATTTTTTTTGCAATAATCTATAAAGTGGGTACGAGCGTTTGGGTTATTGAACAGTTTCTTGAATTCCCTCGATGTGGCTTTTCTGTGGTTAAGCCTAAAGAAGGTGCGAATGTCGTTCGCTACGCCAAGTTGATCGGCAATAATTAAATTATTGTCATAGCACTCCTGATCGTCCGGGAACCTTGGTATTAGCCTCTCTCCTACTTGGTCAAATTTTTTTATCGGCCATGAAATTGCGAGAGGAATCCTATCAGCAATTCTATCAATAACCACCTGGATATAAACTCCACCCAGGTCAGACTGGTCCCTGCTTTCTGATGCTCGGATTCGTAAAGCGCAAGAAATGCGCTGTGGCTTTGGATTGGGCATAAAAATATCTTTTCGCATACGGCAAGCATTAAGCCAGTTACGAATAAGATTATCCCCAGGAACTGTATTACGGCAAGCAAAATATGGCGTTTTCTAAGCGGAAACACCGATATTGCTTACCTTTGTACACCCAACAGGATTCGAACCTGTGACCGACGGTTTAGAAAACCGTTGCTCTATCCAGCTGAGCTATGGGTGCAGGATTGCACAAAAATATGGATTATTTTCTATTTATGGTTTTGATTTAGCAGATGTGAGCTTTTAAGTGCAGAAAGGCTAAAGACTGTTAAGCTTTTGCAAAAGCAACCTGCTAGTTTCATTAAAATACCGTTTTCTTTCATATCCCATAACCCATTGTATTCCTTTGCTGGCATTGGTTAAAAATACCTCATCAGCCAGCTTAAGCACAGCCGGATCAATTTGAGCTTCAATTACGGGCAAATTAATTTCTTTTGCCAGCTTTAAAACTACGCTGCGCATAACGCCTGCAATGCAGCCCTCGCTTAATGCGGGCGTGTACAATTGTTTTTCGTGCACAATAAACAGGTTCGAGCTCATTGCTTCGCAAATCATATTGTTGTGGTTTAGTATCACAACCTCGTCAACCCGATTTTCTGCCTTAAAAACACCTGCTAAAACATATACTAATGAATTGCAGGTTTTGTAATTGGACAAGGCATTTACGGGCTTGGTGATTTGTTTAAACACCTCAATAATAAGGCCTTTGGGATCGCTTTTATAAACCGTATCATCTACTGGTGTTGCTTCAATTACATAGCCAGGCTGATTAGCTGTGGGCGCATAGAGCCCATCGCCATCCCTAAAAACTGTTACCCTAATGCGGGCGTTTGGCCCGGTTTTATTGCGGCGCATCATTTCATTGGTGCGCTCTTTAAGAAAGTAAGCATCAAAATTAGAATGCCCTTCAATCTTTAATGCCTTCATTCCCAATTGCAGCCTTTCAGCATGAAGCTCCGGGAATTTAAGCTCGTTTTTTATAACACGCATAGATTCAAACAAGCCGTCTCCGTATTTGAACCCCCTGTTCCCCGTAGTGAGCACCGGTTGGTTGGCTGGATAAATTTCTCCGTTATAATTAATGAACATGTGTATTTTTTAATGATCTGCAATGATTTTGTGTTTGCGCCGATTGGATTTGTACTGCTTTACCGATAACACCGATTTGGAACTGATACGCTCGTAACTCTTCACTCTGAACTCATGATTCTGAACTTACAACTCACTTCCCACATACCCTCTCCATTTCTCTACTCCTGTTTTAAAATCATCTGGCAATTCTGATTCAAATAGGATATATTTTTTATTTCCAGGATGCATGAAGCCTATAGTTTGGG
>JAYVNR010000326.1:0-2711 GCA_043758305.1 Pedobacter sp.
TACTGAGCCAGACTTTATAATTGTATTCCGTTTCAAATCAACAGCATGAATCAGGAAATAATACGTGCCTACAGGCAACGGCTTGCCGTTTAGCAATCCTTTCCAGTTATCAAAAATAGTATTTGCCTCATAAAGCTGTTCGCCATAACGGTTAAAAATCTTGATATTATAACTTCGGAGGTTGGTTATAGTAACAACAAATTCGTCGTTAATCCCATCACTATTGGGCGTAAAAGTGTTAGGTATAAATATAGCTCCTTCAGAACGGATAACTATTTTGCCCTGAGTTGTTATTGCGCTGCAAACATTGCTTTTAAAAGCTGTGAGCGTAACGTCAAACTCACCTATCCCGGTATATTCGTGACTTGGGTTTATGTCCGTAGATGTTGTGCCATCGCCAAAATCCCATAAAAAGGTGTCGGCATCGGTGGATTCATTGAAAAAATCAATATTAACAGGAAAAGACAGCTTCGCCGGAATAGATGGATCGGCACGAAATGCAGCTGTTGGATTTTTAAGCACAGGAGGAATAGTAATAGAAGTGATATCGCTTGCACACCCAAAAATGTTTACCGTTAATGAATACGTCCCAGAAACTGCAAAGCCTGTTACAGGGATTTTTGGCTCTCGATCTGTTGAAGCGTAATTATTGGGGCCAGTCCATTGATAAGTGGCATCCAGCACTTCGGGGGTGCTTAGTTTAATTGTGTCTTTAATACAAAAGTCAGGTTTATTGGAGGTTATGACAGGAATTGCGGGCTTTAGGCCAACTGAAAAGGTTTTTTCTTCTACAACAGAACAACCCTTTGCATTTTTAGCTTGAAGAATAACCGTTTTTAAACCTGGATTGGAATAAGTTATGATAAATGGACCTGTTGTATTAGCCGTTGAGACGCTTGCACCTTCACCAAAATACCAGTTTAACTCGCTATACCCGGATGCTGTACTGCTAAAATTATAAGATTGCTGGGGAGTGCACTCGTTCTGCTTAGCCATATTTATCTTCGCTACCGGCCCTACAAACTCGCCAGTTCCCGACTTCCCATTTCGGTCTGTAAATTTAAGCTTAAAGCCATTATTGCCACCAGAAAAATTATCAATGATCAAGGCGTATACATGCCCGGCAATCATATCAACATATTTAACCACGCCATTTTGGCCTTGGCCGCACCCGCTGCCCTCACTAAGATCTGTTTCATCGAAATCAAGGCCTGTTTTTGTGTAAGTGGCTTCATTTGGGCATTTGCTGTTATCTATACCATGCCCGGCCGCACATCTTATTACATTATTGCCGGAAGGTATTTGAGTCCCTGAAGATTCAACTCCTAAATCATATAATACCCAATCGATATCATCCTTTTTGGAAGGAATAATTGTAAAAACCAATGTGCCGCTTTTGGCTGCTGTCCACCTGTACCACACACTATTAGATTCATTTCCCAGGCATGTCCCGGCTGTTTCAGTATTGCTATTTCCTGCACCAGTAACATTGATTGCCTGTACGCTATCTGAAACACTGCACAAAAGGGAGGCACTGGAAAAATCCTGTCCGGGCAGTATTGTTGGATTATAATTATCAGTGCAAAGCTTAAAGGATCCCGTATTGCCATTCAATCCGCTCACCGAAATAAAATAGGTTTTGCCCGGAACGAGTGCCCCTTTCTTAAAAATAGTTGAAACCGCATCTCTTGAAGTTGACCCTATAAAACCCGTTCCGTTACAATCAGCATACAACTTTATTTCAGGAGATTGCAGAGCACCTGTTACCGTAACGCTAAGCTCAAAATTTCTGGCTACAAAACTGAACCAAACTTCTTTCCCGTTTCCTATAAATTGTTCTGTTGCATTTACATTGGAATACTGGCCGCAAAAGCCCCTGGCATCAGCAATTTTTACAGCGTTGTTGCAATCATCATTAGCAGGAGCTTGTGCAAATGCACAAGTGTAACATGAAAAGAAACCAATAAAAATGTACAGTATTTTCAATCTGAAAAGATTTTGCAACAAAAAACCCCATCTGTATAAACGGACGGGGTTAAGATAAATTTTATTGCGCTTAATGCTGTTCCTGTTTCATGCGGATAATATTGAGCGCCGCACCTGCCTTAAACCACTCTATCTGCTGCTCATTATACGTGTGGTTTACGGCAAAAGAATCATGAGATCCATCTTTATGATTTAGAACTACTGTTAGCTGTTTGCCCGGAACAAACTCAGTAAGCCCGTTAATGTCAATTGCATCATCCTCCTGCACCTTATCGTAATCTTTCGGATCTGCGAAGGTAACGCCCAACATCCCCTGCTTTTTCAAATTAGTTTCGTGGATACGTGCAAAAGATTTAACTAAAATTACTCGTACGCCTAAGTGCCTTGGCTCCATGGCTGCGTGCTCACGAGATGAGCCTTCGCCATAATTTTCATCTCCAACCACAACTGTTCCAATTCCTGCTGCTTTATACTCACGCTGTGTTTGTGGCACCGGGCCGTATTCGCCGTCAATCTGGCTTTTAACATGGTCGGCAGTATCATTAAAATAATTGATAGCGCCGATAAGCATATTGTTAGAAATGTTATCCAAATGCCCACGGAACTTTAGCCAAGGCCCTGCCATAGAAATATGGTCGGTTGTGCATTTTCCTTTTGCTTTGATAAGCAATTTAAGCCCTTTAAGGTCGGTGCCTTCCCATACCGGGAACGGGGCGAGCAATTGC
>JAYVNR010000327.1:0-2711 GCA_043758305.1 Pedobacter sp.
TCCTCAACAAACCTTATTGATGCGCTGTCTAAAGTGGCGGGCGTATCGCAAATAAGCACCGGGCTGGCAATATCTAAACCAGTTATACGAGGTTTGGGATATAACCGGGTGGTAACGCTTGATGACGGCGTTAAACAGCAGGGGCAGCAATGGGGTGATGAGCATGGGATAGAAATAGACCAGTTTAAGGCTGATCATGTAGAAATATTGCGGGGCGCTGCGTCGCTTTTATATGGTTCGGATGCACTTGGCGGGGTTATAAACCTTTTAGAGCCGCTAAGCCCTCCCGAAGGCCATGTAAAAGGAGAACTGGTGAGCAACTATTCCACAAACAACGGCCTATCAGGAAATTCTGGTATGATAACAGGAAACGCTGATGGTTTTGTTTGGCGTGCAAGGGCTTCTTATAAAAATGCGTATGCTTACAAAACACCTATTGGCTATTTTCCTAATTCGGGCTACAACGAAACAGACTTAAGCGGTATGCTTGGGCTAAGCAAAAGATGGGGTTATTCGCACCTGAATATTTCAAGTTTCAGGAATAACATAGGCTTTTATGAGCCTAAATTTAATGCATCAGGGAATTTTGTGGATGAAAATGGAAATGGTTTTACTGCTTCAGAGTTTAAGGACCGTTCTTTAGCATTCCCAAATCAGGATGTTAGACATTATAAAGTGGCTCTAAACAACAGCATCATTGTTGGCTCTGGAAATATCAAGGCAGATTTTGGCTATCAGCAAAACCAGCGCAGGGAACTAGATGGCGCTAGCCCTACTTTATTTTTTGATCTTAAAACCTATAACACCGACTTAAAATATTATCCTCAGCCAGAAAATGGCTTGCAGCCTGTTTTTGGTTTTAGTGCCGACCTTGCGCACAGCCAGAATAAAGGAATTGAGTTTTTAGTGCCAGCTTATGATACATATGGGCTGGGTGCATTTGGGTATTTGAAAAAAACATTTGAAAGCAATACTGTAAACGCGGGATTGAGATATGACTACAGAAAGAACACAGGAAAGCAGTTAATTGAAGGCGGACAGCAGCGGTTTGCGCCATTTGTAAATTCATTTTCCAGCCTGAGCGCTGCTTTGGGCTATACGCACCAGTTTAATGACATGTGGAATTTCAAATCGAATGCAGGCTCTGCTTTTCGGGCACCAAATCCAGCTGAACTTGGATCAAATGGAGTGCATCAAGGCACTTTCAGGTATGAAAAGGGCAACCCTAACCTTAACCCGGAAAAAAGTTATCAGGCCGACGCTAGCCTGGAGCTTGATAGCAAAAATGTAAGTGCCAGCATCAGCATCTACAACAATTATATCCACAATTACATTTATGCTACCAATAACAACAATGAGGCAATAAATTCTGGTGGCAGTTTATATCCAGTTTATCGCTACAGCCAGGTAAATGCAAATTTATATGGTGCAGAAGCAAGCTTAACTTTCCACCCGGTTCCATACATCCATTTTGAAAATACCTTTGGATATACTCATGCTCAAAATACTACGCTTAATAAACCATTGCCATTCATCCCGGCAGGCAGTTTGAGAAACGAGCTACGTTTGGAACCTAAAATCAAGAATGCTCAGGATGCCTATGTATCGGTTGGGATTGCCAGCTATTTTAATCAGGACCGTGTTGACCCGGAATTTGAAATTTCTGCTGCGGGATATACTTTGCTGAATGCTAGTTTAGGAGCTACTTTAAAATTGGGCCAACAACCGTTAAAGCTATCTGTTAGTGGCAACAACCTGTTAGATAAAAAATATTACGATGCGCTAAGCCGGCTTAAACCAGGCAGGCTTGATCAAACGGATCCAAGTATTGGCGTTTACAATCCGGGCCGTAATATTACTTTTGGCCTCTATCTGCCATTTGGGTTTGGGAAGTAAAGCGTGTTATGAATCTAAATTAGTTTTGAATGTAAGTGGCTGTTATAGGCCACTTACATTAATCAAACGTATTTTCTATAACCGAATTGGTTTCAGAATTAAATATCAATACACCTTCATTTTTGCCATTTAACTGTGCCAGGAGCAACCCTTCTGCGCTCCAAACAGTTGATCTGCCATCTGCTGGTTTTCCTTCGCACTCGCCAACGCAGTTTGCCATTAAAACAGCCATACCATATTTGGATGAAATTTCTGCCAACCTTTTAACAGCTCTATCAACTCCTTCTGCTGTTTTTGCCACACTGGCCACATAGATTTGGGCTCCATGTTTAAAAGCGTTTTCAGCATGTTCCGGGATAGATAATTCATAGCAAATTGCCAAAGCAGCATCGTTATTTTCTCCAATAAAATTAATCGTGCTTTGCCCGCTTACAAAAAATGGCTCCTCATCAGGATGCAAATATTTCTTGGAGTATAATTGCTGTGGCTGTTTTGGCTGGAAAATTATCATGCCAATACAAACACCTTTGTTTTGCCTTATTGGCATTCCTGCCCCAATTATTATTTGGTGGTTATCGCTTAATTCCTGAAAAACCCTAAACCTTGAATCGGTAATATCAGTCGCTAATTTTTCGGCCAGATGTGGTTCATAGCCCGTTAATGAGAGCTCCGGAAAAATTATTGTTTCAGCACCATGAGAAAGTGCCGTGGCAATTAATTTTTCATGGTTTTTTATATTCGCTTCTACATCGCCCTTAACAGGCCTCATTTGTGCCGCACATATTATCATTGCTGTTGCAAAAAGTTCATTAGTT
>JAYVNR010000328.1:0-8481 GCA_043758305.1 Pedobacter sp.
TTTACCGCACCATTTGCTTCTGCGTAGCGGATAAGCGAGTTAAAGCTGTTAACATTATAAGTTGACCGATAGGTGTGGTTAACAACAAATGATTCGAAAAACTTATTGAACAGATCATATTTTGTTAGGCCATTATAGGTAATCCGCCAGTTTGGAACGGGTATTTTAGGGAAACGGTTAAGGCTGGCTTTGGATGCATCTTTACCGGTATAGGCGGCAAGGAATGCAGAGATCACCACATCCTGCGAGTTTTTTCCGTAACCATCTGCATACCCCGCAGCGTTGCCGCTTGAATTTGGGTTTTGTTGCCCCAAACGCTGGGATATAATCTGCCGGTTTGCCTCAAACTGCCTGAATAATGTGGATGTTCCGTTGGATGCATCTTTGCCAAAAGCTGTTCTTAGCGAAAAGAAAGAAACACTATAATCTCCGGTAGTTATAGGGCTCAGGTTATTAAAGCTGTTGTTTATTTTGCTAAACCTGAAATTAGAAGAATAATTATTGTTGCGGCTTTTAAGTGCAGTAATATCTATCCTTAGATCACGTAGCGGCTCTACAGTGCCCCTGAAATTCATGTCTTCCCGCAAGGTGGTAATATACAGTTGGTTTTGAAGCGTGTCCCGGGTAATCCAGCCATTATCCAAAGCTCGCCCACGTATATCTTTCTGGCTGCCGAAAAGGAAATCCCATCCGGGAGCATTGCTATTAAAATCATAGCCCAATATTTTTGTTTGAGGCAGATAGCCAGGCAGAAACGTGCCTTCTTTTCTCAAATATGTGCCGCTTGCATTTTTAACGCTGGTAAGCATCCTCAATAAAATATCCCCAATACCTGATGCCGAAACCTCATTAGCACGGCGAAAAATGCCAAATTTATTATATAAACCGGTAAAATTAAGCGTGGGGTTTAGCTGTATCTCTCTGGAGTTTTGTATGTTATTTCCAAAATTGATAGCAGGGTCTTTAAGCGTAAGCAGTGGTTCTGTCCGCCAAAAAAACGAGGTGCCATAACGGGTATTAAACGTTGCCCAGTCTAAACCGGGAATTTTATTTAGCGGCACATTATAATTCACGTTTAGTATATGATTATAATCTGTGTTGCGCCCCAGCCGCTTTAAATTTTCAAAAATGGTATCGCGTACAAGCCCGTTAACCCTGCCATCAGGCTCATCAATTGTTGAATAATTTGTGGCATTAAAATCCATTGTGAGCGATTTGGTAAGATTCCAGCTAATGCCATAAAGCCGGCTCATTAGAAAATTTTTATTAAAAGTGGTTTTAATAGGGATGAAATTATTGGGGTCATTGTCGCGAAGCGTATTTTCGGAATAAAGCCTGTCAACATCAATACGGAAATTTAACATAGAAGGCAATAAGCTAAAATTGAAATCTCGCAGCAAAGCCAGCGTATTGGCTTTTATTATTTTAGCAAATGGCGTATAGCTTTTAGGGTTATTAGTATAATTATAGCCTAAAGCCGCTTTATATGTTTTTTGCAGGCTTAGCTGATTAGTAAAATCATGATGATAAAATTCATTAAATGAATAGGTGGCATTGAGGTTTTCTATATCCCACAGGTGGTTTTTAAGGCTTGGGCTGGTTTTCACCTTGCGCACATTCGTAAAATTAAGGCTCCTCCGTGTGGTATAATCCTCGGCATTAAAACGTATTGAATCCCTGGCAAACCGCGGCACAGCTCCTAAAGCTCCTTTCAGTTCAATATCCGGAGTGCGAGGGTCATATTGCGGCATGTTAATCTGAGATGAATAATTAATGAACATGGGTATTTTAATTCCAGACCTTTGGGAAAAAAACTTGCCTAATTCCACGCTGGAAGAAATATCAAAAAGGCGGTCATCATCTCTGTTGCGCTCGCTTACCCTTTTATCAATAGAACCAAAACCTACTGTTGTTTTGCTTCCGGAAATGGTAACATCAGCAAAGTCGGCCAGCTTTGCATTCATTCGGGCTGTTGCTGCCCAACCGCCGCTTTCGTCAAAGTCTGTGAGGCGCAATTCATTAAACCAAACTTGTGCGCTTTTATCCAGCCCATCGTCTGTGCCCGGGCTGGCAGGCTTGCGCAACGGGTTGCGGATGCCGAGCATATAAACCCTTACTTTGCTTAAATCGGGCTGGCCAACCACCGTAATAGTATTTGCGCCGTCAGAAAATCTAAAAGGCACGTTAATAGGCCAGGGCAAACCATTCAGCTTTGCAATATTGCGGGCAGTTTTAGCCTGCTGAAATTTTAAAAGCGCAACATCTATTTTATTTGCTTCCGGCCAAATAGTCTCTGGGTCTCTGGAGCCAGGAATTGTAACCTTTAGCGGGATTTCGTATTCGTAATAATTGTCCTGGTTATCGCCGCCAACTCTGAATATAGCCGATACATCATTGTCTTTAAGCTGATCTCCCTCTGCATGTATGAACATTTCTATCCGGCGGTAAGAACGGAAATCGTTATACGTGGTTTTGAAAGCTGCCCGTGCAAAACCGTCACGCAAGGTTTTAACATTCACCAATAAAGATTGCTCATTTATATACGTTGATGCCTGGAAATTGCTCACATCTTTTTCGCGGCTAATGCCGGGAGGCACCACATACGGTATAGGAGTGCGCTTGCCATTTTCTTCGATATTAATGGTGCCTACATCTAAAGTTGATTTGTCAAGGCCGGGATTCGTGCCCAGCGAAGGGTCGGCAATTGCCTTTGAGATGTTATTTTCCGCATTGTACCTGCGCCATTCTCCGCGTACCAGTTGCAGCCGGGCCATGCGCATTACCACTGTATCGGCGAAGTTTGTGAGGAACATGCGCACAAAACGTATAGATTTAAAATCCTGGATGTTGCCAACCTTTTGTTGGAACTGAGCAATGGGGATACGGAACTGGTACCAGTTTACTGTTTGCGAATTGCCATTTGCAACTTTAACCGTAGAAGTTACTTTATCGGTGATAAAATTCTGCCCTACCTGCATATCCTGCGGGCGAATTGAAATTTTATATTGAAAATATTCGTCGGCTTGAGAGGAGTTGTTATCACGATTAATATCTTCGCCATCAGGCAATGAGGTGGAGGCGGTATTGTCTATGCCCGTTTCCGCTAAAGATTGGGCAGTAGTTTTGGAGTTTCCCTCAGTGCCATTATACCGCTCGTAACGCTTTAGTATCCCTGCATTTTCATTATCCAGATTAGTGCCCCGGTAGTATTGATAATCATCAGAAGATGGATCATTGGCAAGCTGGGTAGCAGCTGTTGCGCTTATCTGTGCCCTTGCCTGATTAAGAAATGAGCTATACGTTTGCTTTTCCTCCGCATCGCTCAGGCCATCAAGCCCTATATCCTGAAACTGCCGCGATAAGGGGTCATTATCAAATGCCTGCACAACGGGCTGAAGCTTTGGAACTTTGCCCCAAACGGTGACATCAGACCGTGTAGGATCGCCAACTGGAGAAAGGCCATTTTCAAGAGACTTGCGCCCATCCTTCAAAATATCTTCTGATAGGCTTCCCAGGTTAAAATACATATCGCCGCCCTGAGCAGAAGGTTTATACAAAAAGGGGTCCATCACCCACATTTCTATATAATCAATGTTGAGCGCTTCAAAATCTGTAGTTTCCAATTTACGGAATATCCCGCCCCAGCGGCTTCTAGGATTGGAAAGAGTACCATCCGGGTTTAGCCCTGTAGCAGTAAAATTGTATGGGCCACGCTGATTTGGGTAATAAGCCAGATCAAAAGTTGGCAGGGTTAAGGGCTGCCCTGTTGCAGATTGCTTGAACGGAAATACCTCCTGCTCAAAAACCTGCCTCACAAAATGATTGGATTGCTCATTTCGGTTCCCTTTAATATTGGCAGGCGTTAATGTGCTGCTGGTATTAAAAAATATAGGGTCTATAGTATAAAAAGCCAGCCTTGCCCGGTTAAAATTATAGGCCAGATCAGAATTTAACTGTGCTTCGGGGAATAATTGCGGCGTACCTGATATCTGCCAGCTTATCGGGCTTTTTATATCAACTACAGACCGGCTTCCTTCAAAATCATCTAAATAGCTTGCACCGTTAGTGCTTCCGGCAAAATTAAGTGCTGCCGGGTGGCCAGGCACAAGGTTGGCAAATTCGCTTGCAAACGTAACAGAAGAGGGCTCCTTGGTAGTGATAAAAGGTATTTTGTCTACCAGCCTGGTTAACAGCCTTGATGCTGAACTGTAATTGGCATCCAAGCCCCAGATGGTATTTGAAATGGCCTCTTCGCCAATATTGATTTTTTGTGTAAGGGGTTTCTCCGTCAGGTTCATCACGGTGCCGCCAAGGTTTAGTTTATTGCTTACGCGATAATCAAACCGGGAACCAAATAACGAGCGTTGCTGCAAGCCAAAGAGTTCATTGTTTTCTAATTTGATTTTTATAGGCTGGCCCGAATTGAGCAAAGCGGTATTTAAAATTTTAACACGCCCAATATTATAATCTACTGTAAAATCTGCCCCTTCCTGTAAAGGCAATGTTCCGGCAGATACCTGTACAGAGCCTTGGGGGATATTAATTGCATTTAACTGAAATTCGGAGCCTGATTCTGATTGGTATGTGCCACGTATAATGTAGCGGTTTAGCCGTGGGAACAATTGCTGGGCAATAACTTTTGTAGAATCATACAAGGGCTGGTACACATACTTTTGAATTAAATTCTGCTCTGTTGCCGCATTGAACTGTCTGGCAAGGCTGCTCCCAAAAGGCTCAAGCACGGGGAACATTATCCTGCCATTTAGTGGGTCTATTGTAATTCCCTGAGTAATGTTCATTCCACTAGAAGTTGGCTGGCTGCCAGCAAAAGCTACAGAAGGTGCCTGTTGATTATTGGTCAAACCGGAGCCTTCATTATCCAGAAAATCAAAATACCCATCGGGCTTCCGGTCATTTTGCTGGTTTAAATTATCAAGGCCTGTTAACTGGAGCCATAATTTTCCATTGGTATTCTGGCCTTCAACAATAAGCGGGCGCTCAATGCCCGAGCTTTCGTCAAGCCGGAATATATTGAGCTTGAAACCTGTACGGCTAACCTGATAAGCACCAAGCGAATAAATGTTTTTCATCATTAAATTCCACGTTGGCAAGTTGGTTTTGAGGGTTTCATTTTTCAAAAGCTTAACAAAAAGCACTTGCGGGTTTGCAGGATCAACATTTATATCAGTAGAAAATTCACCAACCTGATATTCTGCCCCTCCAACAGTAAACCGATAAGCTACAGCAAGCACTTCATCAGCATTCAAGGAACTGTTCAACGATATATACCCAAGCTTGGGATTGATCGTAAACTCTCTATCTGTTAGCTTGCGGGCGTAGGTGAGCTTTACATAGTTATCGGTTCCGCCACTGTTTTGAAAGTACGTGTTTATTGCATTTGAATTTGTTAGCCTTGCCCCCGCAGGCAAATTCTGTAAGAGGTTATTTGATTGCTGCACAAAGCCAGGGCCCTGAAAACCTGCCGGGATTTGCGAAAACCCCGCTCCGCCCTGGACTTGCAATTTGTTATAAGGAGCATTCTCGCCCAAATCTATAAACGCCAGCACATCTCTTGAATCAACTGTACTGTTGCTGCGATTGGTAACCCAAACTTCAATTTTAGTGATGTTGATGCTCGATGTAATTATGGGAATGTTGGCTAAAGCCTTATTGTAATTATCTCTAAAATACTGGCTTAAAAAATAATGTTTGTTGGCTTCGTAATTATCGGCAGTAAGGCTAAATTCATTTTGCTGCGAGCCGTTTGCAATAGTAATTTCTTTTGTTTGCGATTTTTGCTGAGAAAAAATAGTTGTTACATTCATCCGCCCAAATTGAAGCTGCGTTTTTAAGCCAAACAATGCCTGGCTACCTGTAATAAGCGTAGAGCTTAACGGAAGGCTGACATTCCCTGCTTCAATTTTCTGGATTATTTCATCGGGCTTGCCCGTGTAATCCAGCTTCATCTGATTTTCAAATTCAAACTGCGCTTCCGTATTGTAATTGGTTGTAATGCGCAATTTGTCGCCAATTTGCCCAACAAGGTTCATTTGGATCTTCTGGTCGAAATCAAAATTCCCCTGTTTGCGCTGCCTCTCGTTAAACAGCGGATTTTCATTTTTATTGATGCGCCCTGATAGAGTGAGCTCAGCAGTCCCCTGCGGGCGGATATCAATTTTTGAGCCTCCAAATATTTTTTCAAAAGCTTTGTTATTGATAACAATTGGAGGAATAAAGCCGGGAGCACGGGCTTGAGAAACAGGCAGATCAGATAGTGTTTTCCAATAATCATGCTTCAACTGCTCGTTTTCAAAGCGCTGATATTGATCAATAGAAAGATATTGCGGGGCACGATACAACCTATCGCCAACCCGTTCACGAATTATGTATTGTTTAGTTATTGGATCAAATTCTACAGTACGCTTTATATTAGCCGGATTTGGCAAATAAAAACCGGCCGGCTTTTTGAGCTGAAGGATAGGAGAATCTTTAAATGGATATTTAAGCTTTGTGCTATCTGCCACTCCAGTTTGAGCCAAAGCATTAGCGCCAAAAAAAACTGCCAAACAGCCACAAAATACTTTTATTGAAAAAAAAGTAAAATATTTTCTCAAAGGCTTTATTTGGTTAGTAGGTGGTAATTATAAGCTTTTGAGCGCAATTTTTATCAGTTGTTCTACTGATAAAGATAATCCTCCTGTACTTATTGCTTGAGATAAAGCCTTTTCAGCAACATTTCTGGCAAAGCCAAGCATTATCAAAGCTGTTAACGCTTCGTCCTTAGCTGTATTATTCACAGGCATGGAAATTAACGTATCTGGCCCTTCTTTTTTTAATTTGTCCTGTAGCTCTAATATCATGCGCTGGGCGGATTTTGGCCCGATTCCTTTAATCCGTTGTATAAGCGGCACATCTCCTTTTACTATGGCAGTTTGAATTTCTGCAGGTGTAATTGAAGAGAGTATCATCCTTCCCGTATTTGGCCCAATTCCTGATACAGATACCAGGTGGAGGAACAGGCGCTTTTCTCCTTCATCAGCAAAACCGTAAAGCGTATGCGCATCTTCCTTTACATGCAGCCAGGTATAAAGCTTGCAACGTTCCTTATCGTTTATGCTTGAATAAGTATTGAGCGAAATATTAATATGATAGCCTACTCCGCCAGCTTCTATAATCACATAAGTTGGGCATTTAAATGCCAGTTTGCCATCAATGTAAGCGTACATTAGTTTTCTGCTTTCTGTTTTCTGCTAAAAATACCCTGCCGGCGCACCACAGGCTTTTCCTCAGGTTTTACCTGCTTGGCCTGTACATCAACCACGGCGATAGTAACCATATTTACAATTTCTCTTACAGAACTGCCTAACTGCAACACATGCACTGGCTTATTTAAACCAAGCAGGATTGGTCCAACAGCTTCTGCGCCGCCAAGTTCCTGTAAAAGTTTATAAGAAATATTGCCTGACTCTAAATTTGGAAAAACCAATGTGTTGGCTGGCACTCCATTTAAAGAACTGAAAGGAAAGTTTTCTTTAAGCAGCTGCGGATTGATAGCAAAATTTGCCTGCATTTCGCCATCTACAATAATGTCAGGGTATTTTTCACGCAGTATTTTAGCAGCCATGCGAGTTTTTACTGGCACTTCGCCCTCATGCGAACCAAAGTTAGAGTAAGACAGGATAGCGATGCGGGGCAAAATATTGAATTTTTTTACGGCTTCATTTATCAGGACAGTTATATCTACAAGTTCGTCTACCGATGGGTTTTCGTTAATGGTTGTATCGCCAAAAAATACGGGCCCTTTTTTTGTGAGCATCATATACATGCCAGCCACCTTATTTACGCCTTCTGCTGTTCCAATAATCTGCAATGCCGGCCTCACAGTTGCTCCATAATCTTTAGTGAGGCCAGAAATCATGGCATCTGCTTCACCAAATTGTACCATAGAAGCGCCAAAGTAATTTCGATCTCGCATCATTTTTTGAGCCTGGAATAAATTTACTCCACGCCTTTGCCGTTTTTTATAAAGGAACTCGGCATACTGGTTCATTTTAGCAGTTTCCTCAGCAGGATCAATAATTTGTACTCCCTCAAGTTCAAGTGCACTTTCTGCTATTATCTTTTTGATCTTGCTTTTATCCCCAAGCAGTATCGGGATTGCGATGCCATCCTCTTTAACAATCTGTGCAGCTTTAAGTATTTTATAGTTATCAGCTTCAGCAAATACAATGCGCTTAGGGTCAGATTTTGCTTTATTTATCACTGCTCGCATTATAGCATCATCAAGCCCAAGCCTGCGTTTTAATTCATCGTTATAAGCATCCCAGTCTGTTATAGTTTTGCGGGCAACTCCAGATGCAATGGCTGCTTTCGCGACAGCAGGAGAAACTGTAGTTATAAGCCGCATGTCCATTGGCTTAGGAATGATATAATCTTTGCCAAATTTTAAGTTCTGAGTATTGTAAGCCATATTTACAGCTT
>JAYVNR010000329.1:0-2705 GCA_043758305.1 Pedobacter sp.
TTTTCATATCGCCAATTAAATCTAATAGTTTTCTATCAATCGCTGCGCTGCGGCTAGAATCCTACTTTTAAGTGGCCTGTTTTTGGGGAAGCTTACACCTTACCATAGAAAATCCTAACTCCAATACTACTAAGCAGTATAAGTTAAACATGGAACAGGGTAAGATGTACTTATCGGATGGAGATCAAAAGCTGTTTAGGGTAGTCTCGGCAGATACATTAAATACATATCTCGAATCCGGTAACGACTATAAAATACGTGAATTTCTTTATCCAGTCTTAAACGATGTTGAACGGGAGCATGGAGTTGACGATAGATTCAATATAGATAAGAATGGTACCTTGACAAGTGCACCTAGCAACCCAGATAGAAATCGGATTCGTGATATTGATATCTTCGATATATTTTAATCCGGAATATAAAGATCAACGAGTACTTCTGTATTGATAAAATAGATTTGATAATTAAAATATGACCCTGAAATATTCGACTCGAATTAAATTAAGCACTTGTGCTTCATCTATCTGGATATCAATTATTCACCGTTGTTATCTACCTTACAATGCATGTCGAGTTAATGATCTAAACAAGCGGAATAGACCAAGGGATATCGTGAATTATTTTGATGCTGTTTTAGTTGGGGGTGGAGGTTGATAATTTAAGGCTAGGACGTAATGAAAAAAGTTATTCAATAGCTTACCGCCAAAAGAAACGGGAAATGAATTTCAATCTAATACTCCTACAATTTATTATTCAAAAATTTAATTTAATAGAGCTTTAACTTAGGCGATATGGATTCCATACACAAACTTTTCTTAACTAACGAATTAACCTCACGATAAAATATTTCGCTTGCGTAAAGACGAAACGAAGAAAACAAGTATCTTGTTAAAAAACCAATCACATAGAAAATCATTATGGCTGCAAAAATCGCACTTTACGTTATCGGAGGATTAATATTTATTTCTGGAATTTTCCAGCTTGTCGCTTGGTCGCAACTCTCAGAAAATTCATCAATGACAACATTCGTCCCCGAAATGCTTGACCAACAAAAGTCACTTGCCATTAAATTCCTAATTGGGGGTCTTTTTTTAATTGCTGTTGGTATGTTTATTTCAAAGCCAAAAACAAAAGAGGTTAAAATTGAAAATTAAACGCTTGTTTAATAGTAAGGTTCTTACTCTTTGATATCTTTTACGGAACATGTAAAAAATACAAGTGTCAACTAAAATGTTCTGTTTTTCCAAACGTTTATTGAAATTTTGTTATCCATTCCAATGTAGTTATATTTTCTTGTGTCTAAAACTGAAAGTATAATATTTTAGGTGTTCTTTGTTTGTGTTGCACAATATTCATCACTTTATCAGTCTTGCAACAAACATCGTATCGGCACGATTTTCATAGCCCTTCAGTATTTCGCTTTTCTCTAATTTCAATCCAAGCTCATTTGCTAAATATCCAACTACATCCTCATTCTCTTCTTTAAAAACCGAGCAGGTAATATAAATAAGCGGCTTTCCGGGCTTGAGATATTTCAAAACATTGGTAGCAATAGCTTTTTGGAGGTTATGGAAGCCTTGTATTTTGTATTCATCAAACTGGCTGATCATTTCTGGCGTACGCCCCCAGGTGCCCGATCCCGTGCAGGGCGCATCAAGAATAATCCCATCAAACTCATAATGATGAAGGATCAAATCGGGGTTTTGAAGGAGGTCTATTTCCTTTCGCTGGTAATTGCGCAGCCCGGCTCTTGCAAAACGCTCGTCGAGGTTGTTCAAAACGCTTTCGCGGATATCTGATACTAAAAGTTTAACATCCGGCTGCTGATGAAAAAGCAATAAAGATTTTCCGCCCGATGCAGCGCAGGCATCCCACCAATTATCATATTTTTTTGGCTCGAAATAGCTGCCGCTTTGCTGCGATGATAAATCTTGCACCTCAAAATTGCCAATATCATCTTTGATCTGTTCCAGCTTGGTTCCATTAGCAAGGCGCAGAGATTGGTTGCTTTCTTCAATAAAACTTATCTCAGACTGATTTAATTTGGATTTAACCAGCTCTTCTTTGCCCGGATGCAGGCGTATGAACAAATCGGGCTGTATAAAAAACGAACTTAAAAAAGCTTCTTCGTCAACTCCAGCCGATAGGTGTAAGTGGAATGGAAAAACATCTGACAGTTTAAAGCCATACTCCTGCCCTTCTAGCCAGAGAATTTTTTCTTCCAAAGGCAAAACAACTAGTTCGCTGAATTGAGGCTTATAATGCTCAAGAAAAGGATTTGGGGATTTGCTACATAGAAAATCTGCTAAAAACAATCGTTCTTCTGGCGGTAAGTCACGGCTTGCTTTCCCTAATCGAAAATAAGTGTAGAGCAAGTGGCTTGCGCTCCGCCTGTCGGAAGAGCCCATTTGCTTGTTTTTTTTGAAATATGTGGGAAGGAATTTGGTTAAAGGAGTGTTTTCGGGATAATCCTCCAGTATGCGTAAAAAGGTTCTTAGGTGTTGTTCATGGCGCATATGCCTTATTTTTTACTCCCACTCTATTGTAGCTGGCGGCTTGGAACTAATATCATAAACCACCCGGTTTATCCCCTTTACATTATTGATTATCTCGTTAGATATTTTGGCTAATAGCTCATAGGGCAAATGGCTCCAATCGGCAGTCATCCCATCTACCGATCCAACCGCTCGCAAGCATATTACATG
>JAYVNR010000330.1:0-2701 GCA_043758305.1 Pedobacter sp.
CTGCCGATGAAATATTCAAGCAGGAAGATTTGGCTGTTACGCTGGAGGCAATTCGCGATAATGGAAAAGCCGGGTTTTATGAAGGTGCCGTTGCTGAGAAAATTGTTTCGGAAATGCAGTCGGGAGGAGGTTTGATAACCAGGGAAGACTTAAAAAATTATCAGGCTGTTTGGCGGGCTCCGGTAACGGGGACTTACAGAGGCTATAAAATTATTACAATGCCCCCACCCTCAAGCGGTGGAATTGCTTTATTGCAATTATTGAGTTCAGTAGAGCCTTATCCACTAAAACGATGGGGACACAATCAGGATTCTACTGTACAGGTGATTGTGGAGGCAGAGCGCAGGGTTTATGCCGACAGGGCTACACATTTGGGCGATCCGGACTATTATAAAGTACCTCAGGCGCAATTACTAAAGCCAGGTTATTCCCGGTATAGAATGAAAGATTTTAGCTGGCAACAAGCAACGCCGAGCTCAACAATAAAAGCTGGTAATTTTGCTATTGTAGAAAGCGATCAAACTACCCACTTCTCTATAGTAGATAAAGATGGAAATGCGGTAGCAATTACCACTACGTTAAATGGCTCGTACGGGTCTAAAGTATTTGTTAAAGGCGCCGGCTTTTTGCTCAATAATGAAATGGACGATTTTTCTGTTAAACCTGGAACTCCCAACATGTACGGGCTTGTTGGTGGCGAAGCAAATTCAATTGCTCCAGGCAAACGCATGTTAAGCTCTATGTCTCCTGCAATAGTAGAAAAAGATAGAAACCTATTCATGGTTGTAGGCACTCCGGGCGGTTCGCAGATTATTACTTCTGTATTTCAAACTATCATAAACGTAATTGATTTTGACAAGAGCATGCAGGCAGCAGTAAATGCTAAAAAGTTCCATCACCAATGGCTTCCTGATGATGTGAAGTATGAAAATGGCGCTTTAGACAGCTTGGTTAAAATTAAATTGCAGCAAAAGGGATATAAATTAATTGAGGGTGGAAATATCGGCAGGGTAGATGCTATCCTCAAAACTGAATGGGGCTATCAGGGTGGTGCAGATCCGAGGGGGGATGATAAGGCATTGGGTTGGTAATAAAGTCAGCCTGAGGTACTCGAAGGCGATTTATATCTTTATCTGATTCGGGGATTTTGTTCAATATTTAATTAATTAATTAAGCTTCTTCCTTTTGCGCCATGCTTCATTTTTTTTAAAGAATAGCATCTCCAAAGCTTAATTTCAGTAAAATATTGTAGAGATAATGCATCTCTGCTTAAGCTGCTCACAGAGTTCAGGATGACTAATGTTCCCCAAGAATTTATTTGGCATACATACTTTTATGCTATGCTTGCATACTAAATATCTTATTTCTAAATTTGCTATGCAAGCATAGTAAATGAAGCCCGAAGAAACCGTCGATTATTTTCTGAAAATTTCCTGGCAGAGCGTAGCCAACAAGTACAACCAAATAGCATCAGGCCTTGGGATAACCCAGGCTTTAGGCTATATGTTGATCAATATTCATGAAGAGGGAACGGCCGTTTCGCAGATTGCTGCCCTGCTTGGCGTGAAATCTACCAGCCTCTCCAGAATGCTCAACAATATGGAAGAGCTAGGGCTGATATATCGTGAGGGAGATAAATCTGACAAGCGCTCTGTGAAAATTTTTTTGACGCCAACCGGAATCGAAAAGCGCAAGCTGGCAAAAGATGTAGTCCGCAATTTTAACGAATACCTCAACAGCCACATCAGCGAGAATGAAAGGCTCCAGCTTACTGAAACGCTAAAAAAAGTAAACCAATTAGCCGCAAACTATAACCCAGATTAATCAAATCATGCTTATTCTCATATCTCATATCTTACATCTCATATCTTTCTGCCAATGAATCGCACTATAAAAAAAGTAGCAGTATTAGGCTCGGGGATTATGGGCTCCCGCATTGCCTGCCACTTTGCCAATATTGGCTTAGAGATTTTGCTGCTTGATATCGTTCCCAAAGAACTAAGCCCAGACGAGCAAAAGAAAGGCTTAACGCTGGAAAGCAAGGCAGTTCGTAACCGGATTGTGGATGCTTCGCTTGATACAGCTGTTAAAAGCAATCCATCGCCCATCTACTCCAAGAAAGTTGTTAGTAAAATCTCTACCGGGAATTTTGATGATGACATGAAGGGTATCGCCTCTTGCGATTGGGTGATAGAAGTGGTAATTGAGCGGCTCGACATAAAAAAGCTAGTTTACGACCAGGTGGAAAAGTATCGCACTTCCGGCACACTCATCACATCAAATACCTCGGGCATACCGATCCATTTGATGGCAGAAGGGAGGAGCGATGATTTTAAAGCCCATTTTTGCGGCACCCACTTTTTCAATCCGCCACGCTACCTGCGCTTATTAGAAATTATCCCGACACCCGATACCAAGCCCGAAGTAACAGATTTTCTTTTGCACTACGGCGATAAATTTCTCGGCAAAACCACCGTTTTGTGCAAAGACACGCCAGCCTTTATTGCCAACCGTGTGGGAGTTTATTCCATCATGGCGCTTTTGCATCTGGTGGAGAAAATGGATTTAACTGTTGACGAAGTGGACAAATTTACTGGTCCGGCACTCGGTCGCCCAAAGTCCGCTACCTTCCGCACCAGCGATGTGGTTGGGCTTGATACTATGATAAACGTTGCCAACGGTTTGTTCAATAACCTGCCCA
>JAYVNR010000331.1:0-2695 GCA_043758305.1 Pedobacter sp.
TGGAGCTGCTTTGCAGGATGTTTGGAGCCTGCAATCTAATCAAGCTGGCATTGCAGCTTTGAAACGGCCAACCGCATCGGTTTCTTACCAGAGAGAGTACCTAAACCCTGATTTAAATAGCAAAGCGGCAGTATTAGTATATCCCTTCAGGCACAATGTGTTGGGCATCGGCCTCCATAGCTTCGGGTTTTCTGCTTACAATGAGCAAAAGGCATCGTTCAGCTATGCAAAGAATTTTGGCGAAAAGCTATTTGCTTCCATCACTTATAATTATCATCAAATAAAAATTTCGCAATACGGCAATGCAAAAGCTTATTCTATTGAAACCGGCTTTCAGTATTTCGTATCCGAAAGTTTGCTGATCGGCGCACATATCGCCAATCCTACCCGCAGCAGTTATAGCAATCAGGTTAATGCTTCAATCCCGGTAATTATAGAACTTGGAGCTTCGTATGCTTTCTCTGATAAATTATTGCTTAATGCCGGGGTTGAGAAAATTTATCATTCAGTTTCGGATTTTAAAGCCGGAATAGAATATAAACCTATTATGTGGCTGGCATTTAGGGGAGGCCTATCTGCAAACCAGTTAAAAGAGTATGCAGGCTTTGGTCTTTTATATAAAAACTTCCACCTTGATACAGCTATAGCTTCACACCCACAACTTGGTTTTTCCCCACAATTAGCTATCAGCTATGAATTTTAAGCTCCTGATTTTGATAATTATGGGCTTTGCCAATATTTGTCAGGCACAAACTGAGAACGACCTTTTGATTGAGCAAATTTTAGAATCTGTAAGCGAGAGCGGCAATGAAGATTTTGATTATACAGAATTAGCAGAAAGGCTCAATTATTATATCAAGAGCCCGCTCAATATAAACAAGGCTACAAGCGCACAATTAAACGAACTTGCTTTTTTGCCCCCAGGCTTAATCAGTAATCTGTTGCTCCATATAAGCGAAAATGGTGCTTTAATAGATATGTCGGAATTACAAACAATTGATGGCTATACAACCGAAATAATTAACCGCCTGGTGCCATTTATTTCCCTTGAAGAGCCCAACAGCCTCAATGGAGTAAGTATTGGAAGCTTAGCGACTATAGGCCGGCACGACTTAATGCTTCGCTTTGGCCAACTTATAGAAAAACAACAAGGCTTTTTAATACCAGGCGATTCTCCCAAATCCCACTATATGGGCACACCAGATCGGTTTTTAGTGCGATATAGATACAATTATGGACAAAATATCTCCGCATCTGTTACAATGGATAAAGATGCTGGTGAAACCTATTCCTCTGGTTTCGATTTTTATTCAGGAAATCTCTTTTTTAAAAACATTGGCAAAATCAGCAAGCTTGCAATTGGGGATTACGCTTTGCAATTTGGGCAAGGGCTTACGCTATGGTCGGGATTAAGTTTTGGAAAGGGGGCAGCAATATCTACAGTCCCAAAACAAAACATTGGGCTGCGCCCCTATTCATCAACTAATGAAGCCTTATTCTTTAGGGGAGCAGCAGCTACGATCAATTACAAAAATTTTAGATTTACGCCATTTTTTTCCTTCCGTAAATTAGACGCTTCGGCAAATAAAACTCCCACTCCCGGATACGAGACGGAGATAACATCAATGAACAAATCAGGGCTTCATAGAACAGCCACAGAAATAGGCAACAAAAATTTTTTACCGCAAAATATATTTGGTTTAACAGTACAATACTCCACAAAAAGGTTAAATGCCGGAGCAATTGGCTATCAAACTAACTTTGGATATCCTTTTGAAACGGAGGCCTTGCCATATGCACAGTTTCAATTTACCGGGAAAAGCCTGACTAATACAGGCATCTATTATGACTATAATTTTCGAAACTTGTACTTTTTTGGTGAGGCATCACATAGTTTAAAAGGTGGTATCGCATATCTAAATGGCGCAATCGCAAGTTTATCGCCCAAAGTTTCTATGATACTCCTACAACGCGATTATCAAAGAAATTATCACTCGTTTTTTAATCAGGCTATAGCAGAATCTTCTGGTGCGGTAAATGAAAAAGGGCTTTATGCCGGGCTGATTATTAGCCCAACGCCCCAAATCGAGATTAGTTCTTATTCGGATTTCTTTCGCTTTCCCTGGCTTAAATTTGGAGTGGATGCCCCATCCAAAGGCTATGAGCTTTTTTCGCAGTTAACATATTCCTATAAAAAGAAATTTAAAGCCGTTTTCAGATATAAATTGAAGAAAAAAGAAGAAAATGATGAGCTTTACAACACGATAAACTTTTTAGAAACTGCAGAGAAAACTAACTACAGAGCAGAAATCAGTTATATTCTTACAGATAAATTTCAACTTCGCAGCCGTGCCGAAATTGCAGAATATCAAAAATATCAAACTACAGAAAGAGGGTTTTTAGCCTACCAGGATTTTATTTACAATCCCCCTGTATCCAAGTTTAGCGGAAACATGCGAATTGCAATTTTTAATACTCCATCTTATAACTCCAGGATATATGCCTATGAAAATGATGTGCTGTACAGCTATTCAATTCCTGGTTTTCAGAATAGCGGTTTTCGTTACTATGTAAATGGCCGATACACCTTAAAAAGAGGTTTAGATCTATGGCTTAGATATGCCATTACCCGGTATAATAATTTAGATGAAATAGGCTCGGGGCTGGACGTAATTAAAGGAAATAAAAAATCAGA
>JAYVNR010000332.1:0-2695 GCA_043758305.1 Pedobacter sp.
GGGGCTAACATTCAGAATATCTTAAATTTTGAAAAAGATTACCCAGACTTAAAAATTTTTAAGCTTGAGCAAAATTATCGCTCAACAAAAAACATTGTACATGTTGCAAACAGTATTATTGCCAACAACAAGGATCAGCTTAAGAAAACAGTTTATTCCGAAAACGAAACAGGCGATAAAATACGTGTGGTACGTGCTTTCAGCGACAATGAAGAAGGTAAAAATGTAGCCGAAGAAATTGTACAGCAACACGCTGTAAGGGGAGGGAAATATCATGATTTCGCAATCCTCTATCGCACTAATGCACAGTCTAGGGCGATGGAAGAATCTTTGCGTAAATTAAATGTGCCCTATAAAATTTATGGCGGCCTTTCTTTTTATCAGCGCAAAGAAATTAAAGATTTAATAGCCTATTTCAGGCTTACTTTTAATCCAAATGATGAAGAAGCACTAAAACGAGTGATAAATTATCCTCGCCGTGGCATTGGCGATACCTCTGTTGAGCGTATCATGATTGCTGCCGACCAGAATAATATTACACTATGGGAAGTGATTGTTGAGGCACCAAAATATCTGGATCCCAGAACTGCAGGTGCTGTTTCAAATTTTGGCATTCTTGTACAAAGCTTTCAGGTTCTTGCAAAAACACATTCTGCTTTTGATACTGCTATGCACATAGCCCAACACTCAGGCTTGCTAAAAGATTTATATGATGATAAATCTATAGAAGGATTGAGCCGTTATGAGAATATACAGGAATTGCTGAATGGGATAAAAGAATTCAGCGAACGCGAAGATATTGAGGCAAAAACCCTTGATGTTTTTATGCAGGATGTTGCATTGCTTACCAATGACGACAATGATAAAAATCCAAATGCAGATACAGTATCTTTAATGACTGTCCACTCCGCAAAAGGCCTGGAGTTTTCTCATGTATTTGTAGTTGGCCTGGAAGAAAATTTGTTCCCGTCTCAAATGTCGTTAAGTTCCAGATCTGATCTTGAAGAAGAAAGGCGGCTATTTTATGTGGCCATAACCAGAGCCGAAAAAAAACTCACCCTTTGTTATGCAACTTCCCGTTACCGTTGGGGAACCCTTACAAGTTGCGAGCCTAGCAGATTTATAGACGAAATTGATCCGCAATTCCTTGAACTGGAATTCAAGCAAGCGCAAAAGTCCGCTGGGAATCCATTTTTCGATGATGAACGGGCATCATGGGGCAACCGCCCTTCTGCCCCATCAGCAGATTCATTTACAAAGCCTAAGCCTCCTGCATTTGCTAAAACTACTTCCATATTGCCAAAAGCCCATATCCCATCCCCCGGATTTGCTATTTCAGATACTTCAAAACTCCAGGTAGGCATGGAAGTTGAGCATGAGCGGTTTGGTTTTGGAAAGGTAATTAATATGGAAGGCAACAAGCCTGATATTAAGGCAACTATATTTTTTAAAGAATTAGGACAGAAACAACTTTTGCTTAAATTTGCCAAACTGCGCATAGTAACGTAATTTGCTCAACGCCTACCCGGCAGCAATCGGCTATATTTTGCCTGGATTGTTTAACATACAAATATGGATTTTGATTATAACAGTACAAGGAAGAAGCTGATCCTTTCGGAATACGGCCGCAACGTACAAAATATGGTAGCATACATTTGTACACTGCCCACTATTGAAGAACGCAATAGCCATGCCCAGGTTGTTATTGACCTGATGGGATTTTTAAATCCTCACCTACGCGATGTTGCAGACTTTAAGCATAAGCTTTGGGATCACTTGCATATAATTTCAGATTTTAGAATAGATGTTGATTCGCCCTATCCAAAACCGTCGCCTGATGCAATTCATATGAAGCCTGAAGCTTTGGGCTATCCGCAACACCGCATACGTTACAAACATTATGGCAAAACGGTAGAGATGATGATAGAAAAAGCCAAGAAAATTGAAGATCCAGAACGGCAGCAACAAATGGTACAATCTATTGCCAATTTTATGAAAATGGCTTATGTAACCTGGAATAAAGATACCGTAGCCGACGAAACTATTATCAGTGATTTAAAAGGCCTTTCTAAAGGCGAATTAGTTCTCCAGGAAAATATTAATTTAAATAAAGTAGAATTCCGCAGCCCGCCTCCGGGCAACCGCCAAAAGAACCTGCCAGCTTCTAACAACAATAATAAAGGCAGGCAAAACAATAACCGCAACGCCGGGGGCAGCAATAATAATACTAACCGCCAAAGGAATACGAATACTGGTGGAAAAAGATATTAGCCTACCTGCAAACACAAACCTGTTTAAGGCGTTTAACGCCAGATATCTATTGCAATGAATGCATTTCAAATAAAAGGTGGCAAGCCGCTTAAGGGAGAGATTGTCCCTCAAGGTGCAAAAAATGAAGCTTTACAGATCCTATCTGCTGTATTGCTTACTCCCGAGCTGGTCACGATCAGCAATATTCCTGATATTGTTGATGTCAACAAGCTTATTGGGCTATTAGGAGATTTGGGCGTTGAAGTAAAACGCATCAATAAAGATACTTACAGCTTTAAAGCAGAAAAAATCAATCTTGATTTGTTCAACACCCCAAAGTTCCGTTCAAAGGGAGGAAGCTTGAGGGGGTCGATCATGATAGTGGGCCCACTTCTGGCACGGTTTGGAAGAGCGGCAATACCCAAGCCAGGAGGCGATAAAATTG
>JAYVNR010000333.1:0-8422 GCA_043758305.1 Pedobacter sp.
TGCGGCTGGTTAAGCGCTTTGTATCCTTTCCGGCAGCAGTTTGAACATAAATCAATCTGTTTTGCAGGTAGGAAATATGATTGCCATCGGGCGAAATAAGAAAAGTTGTTTTGGCGGAATTTTTAAAAAAAGATTCTAATGGCAATACTGCTGCCCGCTTGTTGTTGCACGAAGCAAAATATAGAAGTGTAAATAATAAGCTAAAGCTTTTAAAAAATAATTTCATTCTGTCCCCGGTACGCCCCTTTGCTAACTTTAAAAAATAGCTGAAGTTTAGTGCAACTAAAATATTACTGTTGCATAAAACTGATATCAGAGGTTCAAATTACTAAAAATCAATTGTGGTAGTTAGCATAGCCACGTAACAATTAGAATACTGGCCAGCCATTGAGATGTTTTTAAGCCATACGGGCTTATTACCAGCATAAAAACAATATTTTAATCGTTAACTTTAAAAAACCAATGCTTCTTGTTGTAAAATTATGAAGAAACTTTTATTAGTTGTTTTTGCCGGCATATTAAGTTTTTCTGCTATTGCGCAAAGCACCACCGACGAAGCATTAGCCTCGCAATATTACCAAAATGGCGATTATGATAAAGCTATAGTGCTCTATCGGAAATTATTTACAGGCGCAAGGAGCCAGTTTTTCTACGAGCCTTACTTAAACACCATGATCAAGCTGAAGCAGTTTGATGAGGCTGATAAGGCAATAAAAAAATTGATAAAGTCGAACCCTGAAGGGTATAATTTCAAAGTAGATTATGGCAGGCTGCTGGCAGCAAAAGGGGAAGAAGCAAAAGCTGAAACCTGGTATGATGGCATCATTAAAGATCTTCCTAAAAACGAGAATGCCGCACGCACGCTATCAACTAATTTCTATAAGGCAGATTTGCATGATTACGCGGTTAAAACGCTTCTTGCTGGCCGCAAACTAATGAATGACGACAATGCTTTTGCTTACGATCTTATCTCTCTGTACCGTTTTCAGAAGAATAAGCCTTTGCTGGTACAGGAATATCTGAATCTAATTGAAAAGAATGCTGAAGCTATGCCTCAGGCGCAGGGAGTAATAGCCGCTGTTTTTGAAGACAATACAGATTATGATATGCTCAAGACCACGCTTTTGCGCCGTTTGCAAAAAGACCCGCAAAACGTGGCTTATGCCGAAATGCTTACCTGGCAATTTATTCAGCAAAAAGATTACGATATGGCATTGCGCCAAGCCGTGGCTTTAGATAAGCGCTTAAAAGAACCCGGCGACCGTATTTACGATCTTTCCTGGCTCCTGCTTTCAAATAAAGCATTTTCAACAGCAGTTGATGCCTTGGAGTATTTGATCGGCAAAGGCAAAGAAAGCCAGTTTTATCTGTCTGCCAAGGTGCAAATGCTCAATACCAAAAACCAGATGCTTACCAGTACCAAGTTTACAACTGCGGGGCTACAGCAACTGGAGGGCGAATATTTAACCTTGCTAAGCGAATCAGGCAAAGTAAGCAGCACGGCTTTTGCCATGCGTCAGCTGGCAAATCTGCAGGCCTTTTATTTGAACAAGCCTAAAGATGCTGAGGCACTGTTAGAGCAATTGCTTTTAGTCCCAAATTTAACAGAGGCTGTTATAGGGCAGGCAAAATTAGATTTAGGCGATGTATACATCCTTACCGGGGAAGTTTGGGAAGCTAATCTGATTTATGGGCAGGTAGAAAAGCAGTTTGCAGATCAGCCAATGGGGCAGGAGGCTAAATTCAGGAATGCAAAATTGTCGTACTACATGGGCGATTTTGACTGGGCAAAAACACAACTAGATGTTTTAAAGGCTTCAACTTCGCAGCTAATTGCCAATGATGCACTAAATCTGGGGCTGCTTATACAGGAAAATACAGCTTCTGCCACAGATACCAATGCTTTAAAAAATTATGCACGAGCAGATTTGCTGATTTTTAAAAACCAGTTGCCGGCATCTCTCGCTTCGCTTGATAGCATCAATATTAAATTTCCGAAAAATTCTCTCGAGGATGATATCCTGATGGCTAAGGCTAAGGTTTATTTAAAACAGAATGATTATCAGAAAGCTGTAACCCAGCTGCAAACTATTGCAGATAACCATAAGTTTGACCTTTGGGCTGATGATGCTGTATTTATGCTCGCAGATTTATACGAAAACAAGCTTAACGACCCTGAAAAAGCCAAAGTTCTGTATCAGAAAATAATTACAGATTATCCCGGAAGCCTTTTTGTTATTGAGGCCCGCAAAAGGTTCAGGAATTTGAGAGGGGATAAGTTGGGGAGCTGAGCCTACAGCCCAATTCTAAATTCTTAACTCATCATTCTTAACTCTTCTTATCTTAGCCTCATGGTTCTGTACAATGTAACCTTGATTTTAGATGAAGCTGTTGAAGATGAATGGTTGGCATGGATGAAGGGCGTTCAGATACCCGGCATCATGGCAACCGATGCTTTTATCTCTAACCGGATCCTCAAAGTCTTAGATTCTCCCAACGAAGGCGTTACCTATTGTATTCAATTTATTGCCGAATCAAAAGACCTCTTTAATCAATACCAAAGCCGTGTTGAAAACAGCTTTAATGTCGCTCTGGCTAATAAGTTTGCCAATCGGTACGTATCCTTCAATACTTTAATGGAATTTGTAGATCACCAATGAATTTTATAGAAACTCCCATAAAAGATTTGTTCATCATAGAGCCAAAAGTTTGGAAAGATGAACGCGGTTATTTTTACGAAAGCTACAACGAACAAACTTTTAAAGATGCTGGCATTAATGCAAACTTTGTACAGGATAATCAATCGTTTTCTCAGAAAGGCACTTTGCGAGGGCTACATGCCCAGGCTCATCCGCATGCGCAGGGAAAACTTGTACGTGTAATCCAGGGGAGTGTAATTGATGTGGCGGTTGATTTCCGTAAGGGCTCTCCAACTTTTGGGCAGCATTTCCGGGTAGAGCTAACTGGCAATAATTTTAAAATGTTTTGGGTGCCACCGGGCTTTTTGCATGGCTTTGTAACACTTGAAGATGATACCATTTTTGCATATAAAGTAACCAATTTATACGATAAGGCTTCAGAGCTTGGGGCAAAGTGGGATGATCCGGATTTAAATATTGACTGGGGCATTGCGCATGATGAGGTTATCCTGTCTGAAAAAGATAAGATTTTGCCATTCCTCAAAGACTTGGATAGCCCATTTTAGAGCCATGAAAAAAACCACACTTATAATTTGTCGGGTACTTGTCGGATTGCTCTTTATATTTTCAGGCCTCATCAAACAGAATGACCCAATTGGGTTTGGCTACAAGCTGCAGGAATATTTTGAAGTTTTCCATATCATGTTCTTGTATGATTATGCTACTGCAATTGCTATATTTTTATGTGCGCTTGAAATTATTTTAGGTGCAGCTTTATTGCTGGGCTTACGATCCAGGCTTGTGGCCTGGGGCTTGTTATTGCTGATTGTGTTTTTTACGTTCCTCACATTCTATTCAGCTTATTTTGATGTGGTTCGTACATGCGGCTGTTTTGGTGATGCTATCCCGCTTACGCCATGGCAATCTTTTAGCAAAGATTTGGTACTGCTGCTGCTTATAGTAGTAATTTTCTTTAATCGGGATTTGATAATGCCAGTTATACGCTCCAAAAAAGCACAGGATTTCAGCCTTATTGTAATCAGCGTGCTTTCTGTAGGATTTGGCTTATACACATACAATTTTTTGCCTGTGATGGATTTTCTCCCCTACAAAATTGGAAAGAACATTCCCGGGCAAATGAAAATCCCAGACGGTGCCCCTCAGGATGAGTTTGAAATAACCTATACGTTAAAGAATAAAAAATCGGGCGAAAGCAAAAAAATGACTGATAAAGAATATATTAAAACAGGCATTTGGAAGGATACAGATTGGCAAATTATTGGCGAGCCGGAAAACAGGCTGATTAAAAAAGGTTTTGAAGCAAAAATCAAAGACCTGAAAATTGTTGATGCAAGCGGAACAGATTATACTGGTGAGATATTTGAAAGCCCCAACAATAGCCTGGTAATTGTTGCTTACGATTTAAATAACACAAACCTTCATGCTATAGGCGATTTGAATGCTTTAGCTATCAATGCTGCCGAAAACTATAATATCCGTACTGTTTTGTTAACATCTGCATCCGCAGTAACAGCTGAAAAATTCAGGAAAGACAATAAGCTTGCTATGGAAATCTTTTATTGCGATGCCGTTCCGCTGAAAAGCATGGTGCGTGCAAACCCTGGCTTATTGCTTATAAAAAATGGCACAGTCATCAATAAATGGCATTATCACTTGCTGCCATCATACAGTACGATAGAAAACCAGTATTTTCAAAAAAACCAGTAATGCTTAAATACAGCATCAATAAAATAGCGTATGGCCTGGCAGTTCTGGCAGGGGTTATTGTTGTGGTGTTTTTTTTGTTCAATATCCTTCCTGGAGATCCTGCCCGCATGACATTGGGCCAGCGCCCCGACGTACAATCGCTGGAAGCTGTGCGCAAGGAATTTGGGCTTGATAAGCCTGTTTACGTTCAGTTTGTTTATTATTTAAATGATCTGATGCCTCTTGCCATTCACGAAACAGATTCGGCATCCCGTGAAAAATATCACTACATAAAATTGGCAGCAATTAGCAGCACAAAAGCTTTAGTGATTAAAAAACCATATTTGCGCCGCTCATATCAAACCCGACGGAATGTTAGCAACATACTTGCGGAAACTATCCCCAACACATTTATCCTGGCCATCACCGCTATGGTTTTTGCAACTATAATCGGCGTTTTTCTGGGAGTAGTTTCTGCGGTAAACCGCGATACCTGGATAGACCGCTCTGCAAATGCCTTCGCCATACTTGGCATATCAGCGCCTTCGTTTTTTGCGGGCATTATCATCGCATGGATTTTTGGCTTTGTGCTAAGCGATTATACGGGGCTTAATATGTCGGGCAGTTTATATAATTATGATCCTTTTAGTGGAGAAGTGCTCACGCTTAAAAACCTGGTGCTGCCTACTATCACTTTAGGCTTGCGCCCATTAGCTATTATAGTACAATTAACCCGCAGTGCAATGCTCGATGTGCTTAGCCAGGATTATATCCGCACGGCCAGGGCAAAAGGCTTAAGCACCAAAAGGATCGTGTACAAGCACGCTTTAAAAAATGCCCTAAATCCTGTAATAACAGCTATCTCGGGGTGGTTTGCATCTTTATTGGCCGGCTCTTTTTTTGTTGAATATATTTTTGGGTATAATGGGTTGGGCAAAGCTACCGTAGATGCATTAGAGCTTTCGGATTTTCCGGTTGTAATGGGCTCAATACTTTTTGTGGCTCTAATATTTGTAATAATAAATATCCTGGTAGATATTGCTTATGCTTTTATTGATCCACGGGTTAAACTGATATAGGTTGGGAGTTTAAAGTGATGTTGTTATTTTCGGGAGAATAATCTTATTTCATTTTTATCTGAGCAAAATAAGGATGTTCGGGATTAACAACCAACTCCTGCCTCAATGGGTGGATCAAAATATCCATATCTTCAATCGGGATAGCTCCTAATAGGGGTTCATTATCACCAGGCAGCACCATTGCATCTACAACACAACGCCGATTTTTGAATTTAACTTCAATAGGGCCTACAACATTATATTCTTCAATACTGCCATTTGCCATTTGCGCTTTTCTCGTTTCAATAACCGGTAGCTGTAACTGCTCCTGGATATTTTCATTTATAGCCATCATGTAAGCGCCAGAATCTGCAAGCATTGAAACAGTCATTTGCTTAATTTCATCTTCACCAATAACATGTCGCTTGGCTAAAATTAGGTCTTCGCCATTTATAAGAGTTATATCTGCATAAACTAAACCCATAAAAAAACCTACTAACGCAAATTCATAAAATAAACTATTGTACTGACAGTATCGCTAAGCTGGCAAATCTAATAAACCGCTTCTTCCTTCAATAGGCCTTTTTCAATAAGTGCCTCGGCTATTTGCACGGCATTGGTAGCGGCACCTTTGCGGAGGTTATCTGCAACTATCCAAAGGTTAAGTGTTTTCTCCTGCGACTCATCCCTGCGTATCCGCCCCACAAAAACCTCATCTTTTTCATGCGCATCTTTTGGCATTGGGTATTTAGCGTTAGCCGGATCGTCAACTACAATAACACCGCTCTGGGCTTCTAAAATGCTGCGCACTTCTGCAAGGTCAAAATCGTTTTCAAACTCAATGTTAACAGCTTCGGAGTGGCCGCCCATAACCGGAATGCGTACCGTTGTGGCCGTAACGCGGATATTGTTATCTCCCATAATCTTGTTTGTTTCAAGGATCATTTTCATTTCTTCCTTGGTGTATCCGTTATCGGTGAACACATCAATCTGAGGAATAACATTCAGGTCAATAGGGTGTGCGTAAGCCATTGGCCCTTCAATTCCATTGCGCTCATTCATTAATTGCTCAACAGCTTTTACGCCAGTGCCGGTAACAGATTGATAGGTTGAAACAACAACACGTTTGATTTTGTATTTGTCATGCAGAGGCTTCAGAACAACTACCATTTGTATAGTAGAACAGTTTGGGTTTGCAATAATTTTATCGGCTTCGGTTAAAACATCCGCATTTACTTCAGGAACAACTAGTTTTTTGGTTGGGTCCATGCGCCAGGCGGAAGAATTATCTATCACAATAGTGCCAACTTCGGCAAAACGGGGCGCATCCTGTAAAGAAGTGCTGCCGCCGGCCGAAAAAAGGGCAATATCGGGCTTCATGGCAATAGCTTGATCTACGGTTACAACCTTGTATTTCTTTCCCTTAAACTCAATTTCTTTACCTGCACTTTTGGCTGATGCTACCGGGATCAACTCACTTAAAGGAAACTGGCGCTCTGCTAAAACCTTTAACATCACCGAGCCTACAAGGCCTGTAGCGCCTACTACTGCTACTTTCATTGTTTATGTAATTTTATGTATTTTGCTAATTGATTAATATTATCTAAAGCAAATGGCTTATTATTTGGCAAATATCAAGATTTGTTTGCTCTTATTTATCCTTTTTTGCAGCAATTCTGCATTTTCACAGCTTAGCGATGATTTCTCTGACGGCAACTTCACCGTAAATCCCGTATGGTCGGGCAGCAATTCTGGCAACGACTTTACGATTGTTTCAAACCAGCTTCGCTCAAATTCTACCACAGCTAGCAGTAATTTCTATTTAAGCACGCCCAATACTTTAGCCTCTAATTGTACATGGGAGTTTTGGGCCAATCTGAAATTGAGCACTTCGGGAGCTAATTATGTTGATGTGTACCTGGTTTCAGATCAGGTTGATCTGAGAAGTCCCAACATTCACGGGTATTTTGTTCGGATAGGCAATACCGATGATGAGATAAGCTTGTATAAACGAAACGGATCTCTGGCTTCGAGCACCAAATTGATAGATGGCATTAACAGCTCGTTATCATCTTCAAATACTATTGTGCGCATAAAAGTTGCCAGAACTGCGGCAGGGATGTTTACGTTGGAGCGTGACTTAACCGGGGGGACAAATTACTTTACAGAAGGCACTGCTACAGAAGCCGTGTTTATGGCTACATCAAGCTTTGGCATTTATATCCAGCAATCAACTGCAACATTTTTTCAAAAACATTTCTTTGATGATTTTAAGATTGCTTCCTTAGTAATTGATAATACTCCGCCAAAACTTGTTTCGGCTTCCACCATAGATTCCATTACAATTGATGTGGCATTTGATGAAGCAATAGATAGCATATCTGCAAGGTCGGTTTTAAATTATAGCTTAAATAACGGATACGGCAATCCGGTAACTATAAGCACAACAACAGATGTATTTAAATTCAGGTTAAAATTTGCAAAAAGCTTTTCCACAGGAACTTACACACTTATTGTTGCTAATATAAGAGATCGCAACAGCAATTCAATAACAGTTAATAATATCGCATCTTTCAATTACATTAAGCCTTATATCGCTAAAAAAAATGATGTAGTTATCAACGAAATTTTTGCAGATCCTTCACCGCAGGTTGCCCTTCCCGCTGTGGAATTTATTGAGCTTTGGAATACTACTGCCCAAAACATCAGCCTTAAAAACTGGAAGTACAGCGATGCAACAAGTACAGCTACGTTAGCAGCTGACACTATACATGCCGGAGAATATTTGATTTTCTGTGCCAAGGCAGATACGGTCGAACTAAAACCTTACGGACGCACAATTGGGATTTCGCCCTGGCCCTCGCTTAATAATACAGGCGATAACCTTACTTTAAAAAACGAACAAGGCAGTATCATAAATCAGGTAAATTATACAGACGACTGGTACAAAGACGCTGCAAAGAAGCCGGGCGGATGGTCCTTAGAATTGATCGACAATTTAGCCATATGTACAGGCAT
>JAYVNR010000334.1:0-2681 GCA_043758305.1 Pedobacter sp.
ATGAACGAAGGCAAAGCAAGCACGTATTTGGGCATGAAGGGAATACCAGCTCTTGCCGAGGAAATTATGGTTGCACGTGATATTGCTTTAGCGGAATACAATGGCTCACGGATACATTTTAGCACAATTTCAACATCAGGGGCGGTAAACCTTATTCGTGCTGCCAAGAAAAAGGGATTGCAGGTAAGTTGCGATGTAGCTGCCCACCATCTGGTTTTTACAGAAGATTCGCTAAATAGCTTCGACAGTAATTTTAAGGTAAAGCCGCCGCTGCGTACCCAAGCGGATATTAAAGCGTTGATAGATGGCTTGAATGACGGCACAATTGATGCAATTGTATCTCAGCATACACCGCACGAGATTGAGTTTAAAGATGTTGAATTTGAAATTGCTTCGTACGGTATTATTGGCCTTCAAACTGTTTTGCCTTTGCTTATACAAGCTGGACTTAGCCCAGAAATTATTTCAGAAAAGCTTTCTATAAGCCCCAGAAGGATACTTGGCTTGCCAATTCCTGTATTTGAAGCTGGTGCCCTTGCAGACCTGGTTGTTTTTGATACAGAAACATCATGGGAATTAAATTTAAAAACCAGTTTTTCTAAATCAAAAAATACACCTTTGTTCAATCAAATGCTTAAGGGCAGGGTTTTGCTGGTTTGCAATAACACCAATAGCCAGAGGTTTTAATTATGGATAAAAAAGTTCAGGCATCATTAAGTTCAGCCTTAAAAGAATTTAGCAGGGTTACCCGATACGATACCGAAGCTTTTGAGAAATCAATACTGAATACTTTTGATAGTAATAAAACATTTTTAGAAAAGGTAGAACAACTAGATGATGCATTTAATGATGAGCCTACGCTAGATAGCTTACGCGAAGTATTTGTTGATATGCTTATGATCAACTTCTTTGCGGAAGATGTAAAAAAGCTGGAAGAGGATTATCTTGAATCTCCTGAGTGGGCGAATATTGAAGAACAAACTCTTGACAGGGGAACAGAACTGCTTAATCTGCTGCTTTATTTAAAAGAATGCGAAGATGAAGAGATTGAGCCCGAGCTTGAGGATTATCTTAAAGAATTCCTGCTGGTAGATGAAGATGAGTTTCAAGACGAACATCGCATTTACGAAGATGTTATTGCCAACCAGATTTTAATAGAATCTTCAATATCGGAGATTGCTAAAACCGCTGGTAATTTGCCAGATTCTTCTGAAATCAAAGAGTTGTTTTATCCAATGATGAGCTTTTTTTATGAAAATAGCCCAGATCCCAGCCTGATAGAATCTTATATTAGCAATAGCAAAACCCCGGGCTTTGATGCTGCGGTGTATGCGCTGCTCGTAACCTACAACAAACCTTAATCACATTTATGGAACCTTCTTTACTAAATTTAAACAAATCTGCCGCTACAAACGGACTGATCCTTGGAGTTCTTTCTTTTGTTTTAAGCCTCATGGTGTACTATGTTTCGCCTTCATCCATGGGCTCAACCTCTTTCGGGTTAGGCATGATTGTGCTGTCATTAGTTTTATACGTTGTTTTCACCATCGACCTGAGAAAAAAGATAGGGGGTTTTTGGTCTTTTAAAGAAGCATTAAAAGGGATTTTCCTGATGATGTTTATTGCAGGCTTAGTAGATGCCTTGTTAAAAGGGGTGTTTTATAAATTTATTGAGCCTGATGCCTATGCTAAAATCTCAGGCTATGTAATAGATAATTTGAACCATACGTATGAAAATATGGGGATGAGCCAGGATCAAATCGATCCGATTATTGAAAAAGTTAAAGAAAGCCTAAAAGGGCAGTTCAATCCCGGCATTGTTGATTTTCTGAAAACCCTGGGCATACTGGCAATTATTGAATTTATATGTGCATTGATATTTGCTGCTATTTTTAAGAAAGAACAGCCAATGTTTGCCACTGTTGAAGAAGAGTAAATCAAAATCTCATCTTTAATGGATATTTCTGTAGTTGTCCCTTTGCTTAATGAAGCAGAATCCTTGCCAGAGCTGAGCAACTGGATAAGGGAAGTAATGGACAGCCATGGCTTTTCTTATCAGGTTATTTTCATTGATGATGGCAGCACCGACGATTCCTGGGAAGTGATTGAAGAGCTTCAAAAAGCCGATCCACACATTAATGGCATAAAATTTAGGCGCAATTACGGGAAATCTGCAGCCCTTAATGTAGGTTTTGATGCTGCTTTAGGTGAGGTCATCATTACCATGGACGCCGATTTACAAGATAGCCCCGACGAAATCCCTGCATTGTACCGTCGCATTACAGAGGAACATTACGATCTTATTTCAGGGTGGAAACAGAAAAGGCATGATCCCCTAAGCAAAACATTGCCAACTAAACTGTTCAATGCCGTTACCCGGCAAATGTCGGGGGTTAAAAACCTGCACGATTTTAATTGTGGCTTAAAGGCCTATCGCAAAGATGTGATAAAGACGATTGAGGTTTATGGCGAAATGCACCGTTATATTCCGGTAATTGCCAAGTGGGCAGGATTTAAAAAAATCGGCGAGCAGATAGTAGAACATCGCCCAAGGAAGTACGGTAAAACTAAATTTGGTTTCAGCCGCTTTGTAAACGGCTTTTTAGACCTGTTATCAATCTTCTTTGTTGGCAAATTTGGCAAAAGGCCCATGCACTTTTTTGGTACCATGGGAGTTTTGA
>JAYVNR010000335.1:0-2679 GCA_043758305.1 Pedobacter sp.
GATATTTGCGAAAGCATGTTTGATGGCGATGGCGCCGACCCAAATGCACAATCGAAATTAGATTACAGCAAAACGTTTGCCTTTAAAGATTTCCGGCTCGACCTGAACCCGTATAACTACGAATTTTCTAATATTGATGTAAGCCCAACAAGAACTGTTGAGCGCAGCAACGACTTTTTTACCCTGTTTGATTTTTCTGCCAAATGGGATGTGGTGCCAACCATGCTCACTCAAAACCACGATAAAGTGATAAAAGGCTTTATGGGCCAAACTACAGCTTTTCGGAAAGATTTGATCAAACCGGATGTGCTGATACTTGGCGAAACCAAAACCGCTAATGAAGCTCGTTATATCCACGGAGATTATGGCAAAGGGCAGTGGACATTTTACGGCGGCCACGACCCGGAAGATTACCAGCATGCCGTAGGCGACCCGCCAACAGATTTAAGCCTGCACCCAAACTCTCCGGGCTATAGGCTTATTTTGAACAATATTTTGTTCCCCGCTGCAAAAAAGAAGAAGCAGAAGACGTAAGCGATGTTTAGGCCTGATCTGGGGGAATATGATTTTTGGGAATTTATAATAGCATCCATAGCCGTGGTTCGTGTCCCCACGAACCACCCAATGCTCCCCATAATTTCCTATTTTTATAAATGGCAAATCCCTTGTTCGAGCAAAAACGAAAATCCTTTATCGAACCAGGCGAAATCTATTTTTGGACGGCTACAATAAATTCCTGGCATCGCCTCTTACATCAAAAGGAATTTAAACAGGCAATTGTAGATTCGTTAGACTATTTGAGTCAGAAGGGGAATATTGACGTGTTCGGCTTTGTTATAATGCCAACCCATGTACATTTCATCTGGCGCATTAACAAACGAAATGGGAAAGAGACATCACAGGGTGCATTTCTAAAATACACTGCTCATCAATTTAAGAAGTTATTATTAAAAGAAGGAGAAAGCCTGCTCGCAAAATATAAGGTGAATGCCAGCAACAAAAGTTATGAGTTCTGGCAGAGAGACCCTTTGGCGATACACCTATATACTGCTGAAGTTGCTTACCAAAAGTTGGATTATATCCATAATAATCCGTTGGCAGAACATTGGCAACTTGCCACCACTCCGGCAGACTATTTATACTCGTCTGCATCATTCTATGAAACCAATGTAAAGCGCTTCGCTTTTTTGCAAGATTTGCGTGGGGAATTCTAATCAGTATTTGTTTCCAGTAATGTGTTTCGTGAAGACACGAACCACGGCACAAGCGAAGCAGCAAGGGGCAATGTTTTTCGTGGAGACACGAACCACGGCACAATTAATGCCTGCTAATTATAAAAATTCCAGCTTACCCCAAACTTAAAAGCCTTATCTGGCATGGGGTAGCGATTAACGGTATAATAGCCTTTAGAAAATAGCCCCTGGTTAATATAGTTGTATTTGAAGAAGATGTTAGCCCGTCGCAGAGAAGCTTTGATCCAAACATCCATAACCGGATAGGATGAAAATTCTACTGCTTTTTGAGACACATAAAACTGGCTGATATTGATTGCATACGAAGGAGCTTTGTAACTGCTGTTAAACCGGGAATCCAGGCCGATCTGAGCATCTACAGATTTAAAAAAACGGTTAGAAAAATACAAACTGTTGTAAATGTACAGCTTAGGCAAACCGAGGATGGCCGAAGCATCGGTTTTTTGATAAGCTGCAAAATTCCTCAGCGTAAATTTTTTGTAGCTAAAAGATTTTTCAGCGGTAATTTTCAAAACATTCAGGTTGGGCTCTACAGTTGGGATCACCTGCTTTGCAGTAGCTGTTTCTTTAAAATACAGATAGTTGGTTGATAATGTGTATTCCGCCTTTGCAAAAAAATTGAATTTGGGGTTTACGTACGCGAAAGAAAGGTTGCTGATCTTGCTGCGGCCGAAATCCAGATTCCATTTATGGTACTGGTAATTTGCCCGATCAAAAATTTCTTCTGGCGATTTATTCAGCAAGTAGGCCCCCAGCACAATGCGCCCTACCAAATTGCTCAACAGTATATTGGAAGTTGCTTCGTATAAAAAATCACCAGCGTATGCGCCTTGAGATATTTGCTGCAAATTAGCGTTCAGGTTTATCCTGTCGCTAAACCTGTATCCCGCTATGGCTTTCAAAGTTATGTTTTGGAAAGTATTTTTATAAGCCATCTGGCGGTATTCATACCAGTTGTGTTCTATCCCAACATCCAGCTTAACTTCATTCTTTAAAAATTTAACCTGCCGCCCACGCAGGTAAAAACTGTACATCAACTCGTTCCTTAAGTTTTTAACCTGGGTAGAATCTTCGGTTAACAGGCTTATGCTCCCCTTTGGGAAAGCATTATAGGTATCCGCTTCGTTCTTAAAATATTTATACCGATTGGTATTGTAGCTGATGGTGTGCGAAACTCGTTGGGTTGGCAAAATTGTTCCTCCAGATCCGCTTGTAAGGCTGTCTACTTTACCGATATAATAGAACTGCTTCAGCATAAAATTTACGCTCTTCCATGTTTGCCTGGAACGGTTTGCCGCAAAACCACTTTGGCTTGCATTATTGCTTAGCCTTACGGTTTCTGCATTTCTTCCAGGAAGTTTAGATACCGATGTAAAAATGGTATCATTTAGCACAGAGCCATTTTCTCCCGCCTTAAGCATATTGA
>JAYVNR010000336.1:0-8375 GCA_043758305.1 Pedobacter sp.
GGGTACTCCATACCTAAAGCCACTCCCGATACGTTTACGGCAGAATTCCATGGATATTCAAAATACTTGCCCGAATAAAGCTCAATGCTCCTTTTTAGATATTCTGTAGAACGGCCCCAAGCATCGTTCCCGGCACTTTCTACCGGATAAGCAGACATGGCTATCGCTTTGCGGCCAAAAGGAAGGTTCACTTTAGCAGCATCCCATATAAACGCTTTTGATGCCGCCCAGGCTATATCGCGACTGTTCAACATTTTATAGTGCCATGTTAAAGATCCGCCATTTGCGGGGCGGGTTCCGGGCTGGCCAATTTCTTCGGGCTTAACCAATACAACTGTTTGATCGCTATTGCGGGCTTGCGCAAGCCTTGCCTGCTGACTGGCGGTTAAAACCTCCGCCGGATTTACTAAATCGCCAGAGCCCACCACTATCATATCTGAAGGGGCAGTTATGTAATAATCAAAATCACCGTACTCGCAATAAAACTCTCCCAGCCCCATGTAAGGTAGCGTATTCCATCCTTCTACATCATCATATACGCACATTCGTGGATACCATTGGGCTATTTCGTACACATATCCATTTTTGGTATTCAAGCGCCCCATCCTATCTGCTCCATAAACCGGGATGGCAAAACTGTAATTTACTTTTACCTGTATTTTATCTCCTTTAGCGGCAAGTGGCATATTTAACCTAACCTGCATGCGGGCATCCGAAATAACGGGCTTTACAGCATAAGTTTTTCCTTTGTAGATAACTGAAACTGATGAAATGTGATATCCCCCTTTGCTAAATCCTTTAACATCAAACCTATCCCCTGATATAGGCGTGGTAGCTGCTCCTCTGCTATTGGGATCGAAAAGATTCTGATCTAACTGTAGCCATAAATAATCTAATTGGTCCGGGCTGTTATTGGTATATGAAATAAGCACTTGCCCGGTAATGGATGTATCCCTCTCGCTCAACGTAGCCCGTATTTGATAATCGGCACGGTTTTGCCAATATTTTGCTCCTGGTTTACCGCTTGCAGAACGTATTTCACTTGCAGGAAGGTCCAGCGTGTTGGCGCCAAATAAATCCAGGTGATTAAATTTTACAGAATCTGTAGGAGCCTGAGCAAATACAACGACAGATAAAAAAATAAAACCAATTAAAGAAAATGAAGATTTGAAAGTATGCATAGTTTAAAATATAAAAGACAAACTAATGGATTAATTCGGATAACAAACAGGAGATTTATATAACTAACTTTTTATAAGCTTGTTTTTAAAAATTCGACTGGGAATTAGGTGTGCGCTATCTAACCTGCCCGTTACCTTTTACAATCCACTTTTCAGTAACTAATTTCTCTAAAGCAAAAGGTCCGCGAGCGTGGAGTTTTTGGGTAGAAATACCTATTTCGGCGCCCAGCCCGAACACTCCGCCATCTGTAAACCGGGTTGAAGCATTCACATATACTGCTGCTGCATCTGTTTCATTCAAAAAACGTTCACAAATAACAGGATCTTCCGAAATTATAGCTTCGGAATGCCTGGAAGAATATTGACTGATATGGGCAAACGCTTCATCGCTGTCATGAACAACTTTTACTGAACATTTAAAATCAAGGAACTCACGGCCAAAATCTTCTGGCGTTGCTTTTTCAAGATAAGGATAGCCCAGCTTTTTCAAAATAGAATGCGATTGTTCATCCGCAAAAATTTCTACTTCAAATTCCTCCAGCCCCGGAGCTGCCAATTCCAAAAACGCATCAGCCACATTATAGTCAACAAGCACTGTATCCAGAGCATTGCAAACTGATGGGCGGGATACTTTAGCATTCACCACAATCCTGGCAGCATCATTCAGTTTAGCAGTTTTTTCAACATAGGTATGGCAAACCCCGGCACCAGTTTCTATGGTGGGCACCAATGAATTTTCACGCACGTACTCAATAAGCTGCTGCGACCCGCGAGGAATGATAATGTCTATATACTTTTTTGCCGCCAGCATTTCTGCGATAAACTTTCGGTCGGTTGGGAGCAACTGCACCGTATTTTCATCGATGTTGTGGCTTTTCAATACGGTTCGGATAATATTGACCAGGCAGATGTTGGTATGCAAAGCATCGCTTCCGCCTCTTAAAACGCATACATTCCCCGACCGGATACACAAAGCCGCAACATCAATAGTTACGTTAGGCCGCGATTCATAAATCACTCCTACCACACCCAAAGCCACCGTTTTCTTTTGGATAAACAAACCGTTAGGCATGGTTTGTTCTGATAATATGATGTTAGCAGGATCAGGCAATGCAGAAATGTCATCAAGGCTTTGTACAAGTCCGCCTATCCGGGAAAGGTTAAGCATTAATCTGTCCTTTTTAGGATCAGTATTGGGCATGCGCTCTAAGTCTCTCGCATTTTCAGCAAGAATTGTTGATGCATGGTTTAAAAGCTCAATCCCCAGATCATGCAGTATCGCCGTTTTACTGCCATCATCAATGGCTTGCAGAGAGCGTGATGCCGTTTTAGCTTGTTGGAGCAATAGCTCGATCGATTCCATTTATCATTAGTTACAATAGCACAATATCGTCAGCATTGGCAATTTCAAGATTTTGCACATTAAGGTTTTTAGCCAGCATAGCGGAGGATATTTTTGCCCTGCCCACTGCCACAGCATTATTTTCTTCGTCAACAATTTCAATCACTTCGCCACATTCAAATTTATCAAGTATAAGCTTTAGCCCAACGGCTAGCAAACTGCGCCTTTTTAGCAAGGCTTTACAGGCACCATAATCAATCTGCACCCTGCCGGTAACCAGGCTGCCACTTGCAAGCCATTTTTTTCGCGATGGCATAGAACATGCCTGAGGAAGGCAAACCGTGCCCGTTTTTTCGAGGATAGCATTTAGTATTCCATCTTCTGTACGGACTCCAAATATCACGACTTTTATACCCATACGGGTTGCCAGCCTTGCAAACGTTAGCTTAGATACCATCCCACCCAAGCCCAAAGCCGACTTTTCCTTGTCGGCAAGCGACAGGGCATTTTTATCAATAGTTGCTATTACCGGCACTACATTCCCCATTTTATCTAGTACTCCTGGCACAGAAGTGCTGAACAGCAATAAAGATGCGCCAAAACCAACGGCAATTAATGTGGCAAGTTCGTCATTATCAGAAAATTTTAGCTCCAGGTTGCTTACCACATCATTCTCGTTGGCAATGGGGATAATCCCGCTGGCCCACAGTTCTTCGTAGGTTTTTTTTAATTGAAGAAATTGGTTCCTATTTGAAAAGTGCTGCCTCTCGCACAAGCTTTGCGCTATAAAAATTCCGTGAGGTGCAAAATAATGCGAATATTTGTTCAACAATAACGGATTGCCAATGGAGGCAGCCGCTTTTCGTTCGCTGATACTGCCAGAGTAGTTTTTAAGGAATTTTTTGCCGGCCGCTACCGCACCAGAAGATACAAGCACAATATTATATTGTGGCTGCAACTGCGATACCTGCCGGGCAATATCTGACATTACAAGCTCATCAAGCTCGCCAGATAAGCTTGTAATAGAGGCGGTACCGAATTTTAATACAAGGATGGGCTTAGTCAAAACAGGTTATTAAACGCACAAAGCTATTAAAAGCCCCCATCAGATTCTGATTTAATAAAAATTTGTAACCAAAAAAGATGTTGCCCGTTTAAAGGCTTGGCACAACTATGATAAACTAAAATTAGAAATGCGCTCAGTAATTATAATAGACGACGACCAGATACATCAGCGCATTGCGCAGATGCTGATTGAAAAGAACAATCTTTTCGACAAGCTCCAGTGCTATACCTTTGCAGGCGATGCCCTAGACCTTATTTTAACCAATAAAAACAATCCGCATCTCCTTCCTGATGTTATTCTGCTCGACCTAAATATGCCAGTTACAAATGGCTGGGAGTTTCTTAACACCTACTCTCAAATGGTTTCTCAATTAGCTAAAATATCAGAAATCTTCATTGTATCATCCTCTGTGGATGAAAACGACAAGTTAAAATCTTTAGATTATCCTTTTGTAAAAGCTTTTATCTCCAAGCCAATGTCATCAGACCTGCTGAATTCTTTCTTAAAAGTACAAAGCCAGTTAGCCAGCTGATTGTGAGCTTTTCTTGTAAACTGCCGATACGATAAAGCTATCGAAAAAGCCTTTCTTCCCTGATAGCGTGTACATCTCCCGAAAATATTGATCAATATCCGAAAGTTTTGAGGTTTCTAAATTGCTGGCAAACCAAAAAAAGCAGTACATCAGCTTCAGCATTAGCCTATGCCTGAATTTGCTGCGCTCAGATAGTTGAAAGTCTACATTTAGCCACAGTCCAGATTCTTTTAGCGACCTGTGGAGCTGATGAAATAACTGGCCAGTATGCTCTTGTGTAAAATTATCGAACAAGAAAGCTGTTATAATAACATCTTTAATTACTGAAACCTGATAATCAAGAATATCAGCATGCACAAATTCTACACTGTTTTGCTTTATATCACGTTGGCAGGCAAGCGCAAGCATTTTACTAGATTTTTCAACATAGGTAATATTTATTCCAGAAGAAAACCGGGCAGAAATTGCTTCCAATATCCATCCGCTGCCTCCCCCAACTATTAAAATAGTATTGCCAGGCGCAATAAAATCCAGTATAAATTCTTGTGCCCGCAATTGCGCCTTGCCAAATATGATGCCTGCAAGGCGGTCATAATATGGAGCTATTTTATCATAATTGTTATGCATCTCGCTATAAGTATTTTAAGGCTCTGCATTAGAAAACCTGCTATCTTTGATCCACAATCTATTCTGCAATGCGCAAACTTATATTTTATGTTTTAGTGCTTATTTTATTTGCTTCCTGCCTAAAACAGGAAAAGCACCTTCCTATTTTAGGCAACCGTGAACCTGTTGAAAAAGTTATAGACGGAAAAACCATTACCGATACTATTTATCAAACTATCCCAGATTTTAGCTTTCTTAACCAGGATAGCACTGTGCTTACCAATAAAAGCTTTGATGGGAAAATTTATGTTGCCGATTTCTTTTTTACCCGATGCCCCAGCATCTGCCCGATAATGCACCGCAACATGCTAAAAGTTTACGATAAATTTAAAAACAGCCCCGATGTAAAAATCCTTTCGCACACCATAGACGATACGTATGATACGCCTTACCGCCTCAAGGCCTACGCTGATAAACTTGGGGTTAAGGGCCACCAGTGGGAATTTGTTTACGGAAAGCACGATTCTGTTTATACTATTGCAGAAAAAAGCTACTTAGTGGCAGCTGCTAAAGATAGCGTAGCGCCTGGCGGGTATGTGCATCAGGGCTGGTTCATTTTAATTGACAAAGAAAAGCGCCTCCGCGGAGCTTATGATGGCACTCAGCCAGACCAGGTCGGTCAGTTGATGAAAGACATGGATATACTACTGGATGAGTACAAAAAATGAAAGCCAGATTAGCTTATGTAGCTATTTTTATATTGAGCTTCGCCATACTAATAGGTTCATGCCAGAGCGACAGCGAGCTTGAATACGCACGGTATTATAGCAATGGGAAACAATTATACGATGCCCACTGCCAAAATTGCCACGGCAGTACGGGCTTAGGTCTTGGCCTGCTCATACCGCCCTTAACAGATACTTTATTCCTCCAAAAAAACAGAAATAATCTGGCTTGTATATTGAAAAAAGGCATTTCTACACCTATAAAAGTAAGCGGGAAAACGTTTTTCGGAGAAATGCCGGCAAACCCCCGCCTAGCCAATATTGAAATTGCCGAACTTACAACCTACATCACTAACACCTTTGGAAACAAGCAGGGCATCTTCACCGCAAAAAATGCAGAGCATGATCTTCTGGATTGTAATTAGCCCATTAGATCCGTCCGCATAAACTATAATAACTATATCTTTGCCCCAGCAAGCCGTTCTATCGCTGTCCGCCAGCTGGCGGAGAGAGGAAAGTCCGGGCAACATAGAGCATCCTGCTTCCTAACGGGAAGGTGGTTTGTCACCTTAAGCTTGTCGAAAGGCCAAACCAACGGAAAGTGCCACAGAAAATAAACCGCTCTGAGCTTGTCGAAGAGCAAGGGTGAAAACGTGAGGTAAGAGCTCACGGCTTTGTATGGCGACATGCATTGCGGTAAACCCCAGGAGTTGAAAGGCCAAATAGGTCCTGTTGCCGGAGTTTCGGCGATGGAGGGAGTTGTTCGCTCCTTGTTCCGGTTTCTGCCGGGACGAACAGGATGGGTAGGTCGTTAGATCTTGCCAGCAATGGCAAGGCCAGATAAATGATAGAAGTTCCCGATTTATCGGGAAGACAGAACCCGGCTTACAGGCTTGCTTTTTTATTTAACCAATCTCTGAGTGCAACCAGAAATAGGCTGCACAAACATTTGTATATTTAAATCGTTATTGCCAACAACAGTTTCTGGTTTTAACCTGCAACAACCTATACTTTATGACTAAAATTTTAATTATCGATGATGAGCGGGCCATCCGAAGTACATTAAGAGAAATACTTGAGTATGAAGATTACGTTGTTGACGATGTAGATAACGGCATTGACGGACTAAGCCTTATTTCCCAAAATGATTATAATTTAGTTCTGTGCGATATAAAAATGAACCGCATGGATGGCCTTGAAGTGCTGTCGGAGGGCCTGGCTTTAAAGCCCGATTTGCCTTTCATCATGATTTCTGGCCATGGAACGGTAGAAACTGCCGTTGAGGCCAGCAAAAAGGGCGCATATGATTTTATATCAAAACCGCCAGATTTAAACCGGCTGCTAATTACCGTGCGCAACGCCCTCGAAAGAGGCAATTTGGTTACCGAAACCAAAGTTTTAAAACGCAAGGTCAGCAAAACCCGCGAAATATTAGGCGAGTCGCCAGCGATACACAAAATACACGAAACTATTGATCGCGTAGCGCCAACCGAAGCCCGTGTACTCATTACCGGTGCAAACGGAAGCGGAAAGGAGCTGGTAGCCCGTTGGCTACACGAAAAATCTAACCGATCCAACTCGCAGCTAATTGAAGTAAATTGTGCAGCTATACCTTCAGAATTAATTGAAAGCGAGCTTTTTGGGCACGAAAAAGGATCTTTCACTTCAGCAATCAAACAACGCATAGGCAAATTTGAACAAGCTAGTGGCGGCACCCTGTTCCTTGATGAGATTGGCGATATGAGCCTTTCTGCCCAAGCGAAAGTTTTGCGTGCCTTACAGGAAAATAAAATTACCCGCGTGGGCGGCGAGAAAGAAATTTTTGTGGATGTACGCGTAATTGCGGCAACCAATAAAGACCTTTTAAAAGAAATAGAGGATGGCAATTTCCGGATGGATTTGTACCACCGCCTTGGTGTTATTATAATTCAGGTGCCGCACCTTACCGACCGGAAATCAGATATCCCGATTATAGCAGACAGTTTCTGCAATGAAATTTGCAACGATTATGGCATTCCTGTCAAAAAATTCTCCGATGGTGCAATTGAAGCATTAAAATCCTTGCCATGGACTGGGAATATCCGCGAACTGCGCAATATGGTAGAACGGCTTATAATTTTAAGCGATAAAATAATAACCGAAAACGATGTGCGCACTTTTGCCAATCCTGCAGGGCCGCAGGCTGCTATTGGCGAAGGTGAAGCTGCTGCCAGCAGCCAGACAAATTACGACCAGTTTGCAAATTTCCAGGAATACAAAGATTATGCAGAACGTGAGTTTATCAAGTATAAACTGGAAAAAAACAATTGGAACGTATCTAAAACTGCCGACGATATTGACATACAGCGCAGCCACTTATACAGCAAGATTGAGAAATACGGGCTAAAGCGATCGGAGTAATTGTAAGTTGAGACATTTTCCCGGATCCCTATAAGGTTCCGGGATTTTTTTTGCCCACTAAGATATACTAATTTTTTTAGCATATTTGTTTTGTGAATCAAAACAGCATTTGTCCAAAAACCGAAGCCCGTGTACTGTTTGTAGATATGAACAGCTATTTTGCCAGGTGCGAGCAGCAGGTAAATTACTGGCTGCGTGGGCGGCCGGTTGGGGTTTGTGTTTATACCGGCAAGTATGGCTGCGTTATTTCGCCTTCAGTAGAAGCTAAGAGGATGGGCGTTAAAACCGGGATGAGGCTTAACGAAGCCATTAAAATCTGTCCGGAACTTGTGCCGATAGAAACCAACCCCGACCGTTACCGCCAGTTTCACATTAAAATAATCAGCATTTTAAAAAGATATAGCCAAGATGTTGTGCCTAAAAGCATTGACGAGGCTATCGTAAATTTTGAAAACTATGAGCTTCTTCATCCAGATTTAGTTAAAGTTGCCCACCAGATAAAGCAGCAGATTTTTACTGAAGT
>JAYVNR010000337.1:0-23581 GCA_043758305.1 Pedobacter sp.
GAAATAAAAGAAGGCATTGAATTGTATATTAGAATTTTAGAACCCTTATTAAAATGAAGCTTTGGCAAAAAGATAAGGAAACCTCCAGATTGGTAGAAACTTTCACTGTAGGAAACGACCGCGAGCTTGACCAGCAAATGGCGGCTTTTGATGTGCTGGGCTCTTTAGCTCATACGCAAATGCTTCAATCTATCGGGCTGCTTACAAGCGAAGAGCTTTCTATGATCAAAAAAGAGCTGAAAAAAATATATGCTGAAATTGAGAGCGGAAATTTTCTGATAGAAGAAGGGGTCGAAGATGTCCATTCGCAGGTAGAGCTGCTGCTAACACAACGAATTGGCGAAGCCGGAAAAAAAATCCACAGCGGCCGATCACGAAATGACCAGGTACTTGTTGACCTTAAGCTGCTCTTCCGAAGCAAGATTGAAGAAATTGTTAAATCCACCGATATTCTTTTTAGTCAGCTAATTTCTTTAAGCGAAAGCCATAAGGACAAACTTCTGCCGGGTTATACGCATCTACAAATTGCTATGCCATCATCATTTGGGCTTTGGTTTGGCGCTTACGCGGAAAGCCTGGTTGATGATATGGAAATGATGCTTGCTGCGTGGAAAATCTGCAATAAAAATCCATTGGGATCAGCCGCCGGCTATGGCTCCTCTTTTCCGCTTAATAGAACTATGACAACGCAGCTTTTAGGTTTTGATTCGCTCAATTACAATGTGGTTTACGCACAAATGGGGCGAGGAAAAACAGAGCGGATTCTGGCACAAGCTATGTCGTCTATAGCAGCCACGCTATCTAAGTTTGCAATGGACGTTTGCTTGTTCACTAATCAGAATTTTGGTTTTATCGGTTTCCCCGATGAGCTCACAACTGGTTCAAGCATAATGCCTCATAAAAAAAATCCAGATGTTTTTGAATTAATCCGTGCCAGGTGCAATAAAATTCAGGCTCTGCCTAATGAAATAGCGTTAATGACTGCTAATCTTCCTTCGGGTTATCATCGTGATTTACAATTATTGAAAGAAAACCTTTTTCCCGCTTTTCAATCTTTAATCGAATCGATGGAAATATGCACGTTTATGCTGCAAAACATAATTGTTAAAAATGATATTCTCAACGACCCAAAGTATGCTTATCTTTTTAGTGTAGAGGCTGTAAATGAAGAAGTTTTGAAAGGCGTACCATTCAGGGAGGCATATAAAAATATTGGGAGAGCTATAGAAAATGGCAAATTTGCTCCAGCCCAATCTTTAAATCATACACACGAGGGCAGTATTGGCAATTTGTGCAATACCCAAATTAGCGAAAGCTTTAAAAATATATTCAATTCCTTCAATTTTGTAAAAGTAGAGCAAGCTATAACATCTTTGCTAGCCGACTAACCAAATATCCGAGTACTATGAGTGTTTCTGCATTAGCCCAAAAGTTAAAGGGTTCTGAAATTATTAAAATCGCTGGCGAAATCAATGAGCTCAAGCGTAAGGGAGAGCAAATTGCTAATCTTACTATCGGGGATTTTGATTCTGGGCTTTACCCTATTCCAGATGCGTTAACAGAAGCCATAAAACATGCTTATGATGCGCATCAAACAAACTATCCTCCAGCAGACGGCTTGCTCGCCCTTAGAGAAAGTGTAAGTACATTCACGATGGAGAGGCAGGGGCTGAGCATTAACAGTAGTGAGATTTTGATTTCCAGTGGTTCAAGGCCTATTATTTATGCTACATTCCTGGCACTTATAGACCCTGGAGATATAGTAGTTTTTCCCATCCCATCCTGGAACAACAATCACTATTGCGATCTTACTGGCGCACGTGCAATACAGGTAGAAACTCTGCCAGAAAACAATTTCATGCCTACTGCAGATGAGCTCAAGCCACATATAAAAGGGGCAACTTTATTAGCTTTATGTTCGCCATTGAACCCCACAGGTACTATGTTCTCCAAAAGTGCTCTTGAAGAAATTTGCGATATGGTGCTGGAAGAAAATAAAAGCAGGGCTGCCGGAGAAAAACCTCTTTACATTTTATATGACCAGATTTATGCAATGCTAACTTTTGGCCAGCACTCGCACGTTGACCCGGTTTCGCTACGGCCAGAATTAAAAGATGTTGTAGTTTATATTGACGGAGCTTCAAAATGCTTCGCTGCTACAGGGGTTCGTGTTGGCTGGGGCTTTGGCCCTGAAAAAATAATTAATAGCATGCGGGCTATTGTGGGGCATATGGGTGCCTGGGCGCCTAAAGCTGAGCAAGTTGCAATGTCAGAATTTTTACAACAACAGGCAGAGGTAGATGGTTTTCTTGATAATTTTAAAGCAAAAATCCAGAAAAGCTTAGACTGCCTGTATAATGGCTTTATGCGGCTGAAAGCTGAAGGCTTTAAAGTTGATGCAATAGAGCCCATGGGCGCCATCTATCTTACAGTTCAAATTAATTATAGTGGCAGTGTTACTCCGGAAGGTCAGGTTTTACAAACAAGCAATGATATTAACTTCTACCTTATTAAATCTGCAAAAGCAGCGTTAGTGCCCTTTTCAGCTTTTGGGACAATCGATACTGTGAATTGGTTTAGAGCTTCTCTTGGAGGATGTTCATTAAAAGAGATCGAAGAAATGTTAAGCCGGATAAAAACATCTTTATCTGAACTTGGCTAAGAAGCCTATAGTGATCCATTAACCAAAAAAAGCCTGGACTATTCCAAGCTTTTTTGATGTGAGTTAAGTTTTTAATAAGACCACAAGTCGTGCTCGGTATCTAAAAGCTCTTTCTTAATCCTTTCAGACTCATAAAGCTTATCAATTCCAACTGCATAATCTCTTATTCGCTGATCGTCTGGATTAGACTCTTTTACTATATAGCTGGCAAAAATACGCTTCATAAATATATCATCGTAACTTAAGCCTGTAGCATCATTCATCCGGTTTATAACCTCCTTAGTTACAAATATTTGCCTTGCTTCTGGAAAATAAATCCAGAATGCAGGTTGTTCATCCAAAGAAATGTCGGCACCAGATACTTTTATTTTTACTAATGGGGCTATCCCGATAATCCTCGGCTCCCAAATGGAGCGCTGTTTATCAAAAATCCAATCTTCTTTGATCCTAAAACGAACTATACTATCCGGATTAAATTCTGCTGCTAATCTGGTAATACCGGTTTGATTGCCATTTGAATCAAACTTTGGGCTGGAAACACTGTCGCCAGCCATCTTGGCCTTTGCTTCTTCAGGTTTTAAAACTGTGCTAAACTCATCTCCATTTGGATCATTTCCCTTAGCGTTAGGAGTAGCATCATAAGCAGTTAACTCTCCTGCCGTTACAGCTTCCATAATTATATCGATAAGGCGTGCTTTGGGAGAAGCATAAGCCCTATTCATTTTATCACGCAGATCAATTTCACGCCATACACGTTTAGAAAACATTACATCAGATTCACGAAGATTAGCATAAGGGGTAACCTTAGCATCCAGGATATTGCTTTTTTTATAATATCCATCCAATGGCCTATCCTTAGCGACAGGCTTAGTGCTGTTATTTAGGTTAGGCGCTTGTGAAAAAGCTGCAATTGTTACTAAATTTAACACTCCAATTAATATGCTATTTTTCATATCTAATTAATTTGCCTTAAAAACAATCGGGTCTAGAGCACGCTGTGAGCCATCCGGTCCAACCGCTATGATATCCGAAAAAACTACTGTGGTTCCTGGTGAAACACTTGCCATTGCGGTGCGTGCCTGCCCACTGATACTATTACCGCTCACCGAAACTAAAACGGCATCGGCTCTTGGCTTCTGGATCAATAAATTGTAATGTGTTATGGAAAATTTTGCATCGAAATCAAAGCCTTCAAGCATAGCAAAAATAGCATCCTGAGAGCGCAAGACAACAGAGCTTAAAGTGCCACCTGCCTTTCCGGCAAACTTAGCACGTGGATCCGGGATCCGCTTAACACGAAACTTTGTTGATCCAATGCCGCGGCTGGAACCACCTATATTTGCAGAGACATTTACCATTGCATCGCCCTGGGCACTTACCCGAACAATATACTTCCCATTTGATCCAGACAGTTTCCCATTAGACATGCTTACATTTAGGCTCTCTTTTGGAATGCCTGGAGCAGAAACCGAAACCGGGTTATCAACACCAATATAAAATACATTCATCTTATCTGCAGATACAGTAGCCGATGGCCTTGAAACCTGATATTTTTGAGGCGGAGTAGTATATGTTTTGGTAGTGCCGTCTGTTCCTTTAACGCGTACTGTTCCTACCCAAGTATAAATCCCCTCACCATTATTAGCTGTATAAGTGCCTTTCCCATTCTTTACATTTAAAGCTGAGCCATTTACACTAATGCCTGGGTTAGATCTTGAATCGTATGCAGTTAAAAATACTTCAGCGGTATAGGGCTGGCCCTGGATAACATATGATGTAGGCGCTACAGCTACAGCAGCAAATTGGTCTAATGTTACCACAGCTTGGTCCATTTTGCCAAAAATCTTTTTAACCACATCAGATTCTGCATTCTTAACGTCTGCCTGCACTTTTGTTAGAATTGTCATCGCAGCAGTAAGAGGAGTACCCTCGCCAAAATTTATATCCTCCCAAGTCTTTTTGTCTGGGCCTGGCTTTTCTGGATCTTTTGCTTCCAGCGAAAAGGTGAGCGAGGCACGATCTTTAGGATCAACTAATGCAATCAGTTTTTCCCGGGTTTGATTTATTTTTAATTTTAGCTTTTCGCCTTCCTTATTATTCACCATTGTACCAGGGGCAATATCCAAATTGGCCCGTTCTACCAAATCGCCAGTTTCTTTATCGTATCCGTTACCTGCTTTAATAAATCCTTTTTTTAAGTTTTCAACATATTGATTGAGATCTTCGGCTACAGCCTGAGCTTGTTTAGCTTTTTCATATATAGGTTTAGCCCGGGCAGGCTCATCTTTTAATTTTGTTTTTTCAAATGATGCAAATAATTGCTCTACGCTATTGTTCACATTTGTTTTAGAAGTTTCTAAACTATCATTCAGATTTTTGAAAGCATCCAAAATCCTGTCAGAAACATTTAGAGCGAGCATAGCAAGCAATACCAAATACATGATATTGATCATTTTCTGCCGTGTTGTCTCTTTGCCTCCAGCCATGTTTTATTTTATAAATTAAAGTATATGGGAAAACAATTAAACACGTGGCTGATTCATAGCAGAAAGCATATTGCCATAAATCGCATTTAAAGAAGACATATTCTTTGCAAGCCTGTTCACTTCTTCTTTAAACTGCTTAGAATCGTCTAATGATTCTGTAAAGTTTTGCATGGTAAGTGAAAGGTTTTGGTAGAATTTATTCATGGATTTTAGATTAGTGCTTGAATCCTGAAGCTCCAATTCATACACTGCGTTTAACGCAGAGAGGTTTTTAGATAAATTGCTTACCTGTTCATGGTATGCTTTTGAATCTATATTTGTATTCGCCATTTCAACCAGGTTTTCTGAAGCTTTTTCAAAAGCTGTGCTTAATTGGTCAAAGCTTTGTGAAGCATGTTTTACTTTGCCAGTAAATTCTGTTGTAGCTGTAGATGCATCTGCGACGTTAGATATGTTAGCTACCTTATCGCCAAAGGTGCGCAGGCCGTCGCCAAGTTTTCCAATAAGATCGGGGCTTATATTTGCATCGGCAAGCATTTTATCTAACCCCGCTGTTGCAGGTGCGGCAATAGCAGCAGAATGTGCATGATGTTTTGATGTGCTAATTTCGCCGTCAAAATCGTCAGCAAGCTCTGGGTGTACACGGTGCCAGGGCACATCTTTTGGTGGTGGGAAAAACCCGGTTAGGAAAAATAAAAAGGCTTCGACACCTAAACCTGCTCCAATCATGTAATTGCCATACACGCCACCTAAGTGCAGGATTTTAAATAATGCACCAACAATAACAACACTTGCTCCCCATGATATAGCGGTATGCAACCAGTCGAATCTTTTTTTCTGTCCAGCCATAAAAATTTTGTAACTAAGGTTTTTGATTAATTAATATGAAGTGATTGGAATTACTTTTTGTCTTTAATATCACGACCGGGATAAGCGGTAACACAACGGAAGCCAACATACGATTTTGCCGTATCCTGATATTCAAATGTCCTTGTAGAATTTTGAAGGAAATAGCCTATATCTTTCCAGGATCCACCACGTACAGTTTTACGCTTTAAAACTTCCGGATCACTGGCTTTGGCTTCATAGTTAAATGTAGGGTTCAGATCATGAACAAAGGTAGATGATGACTCGTCAAACGAGGATGAAGTCCATTCTGCCACATTGCCTGCCATATTATAAAGCCCATAATCATTAGGGAAATAAGATTTTACATTTACTGTGAAGGCTCCGCCATCATCTATATAATTTCCTCTGCCCGGTTTAAAGTTGGCTAATAAACATCCTTTAGCGTTGCGTATGTATGGGCCGCCCCATGGGTAATCATTTCCAACCCTTCCTCCTCTTGCAGCATATTCAAATTCAGCTTCTGTAGGCAATTGGTAAGGCAGGCGGCTATTTACGGGCATTTTGTGTGCCTGTGCAAAGCCTTCATAAAACCTTGTGCGCCATACGGTGAAAGCACGAGCCTGGCGCCACGTAACACCAACAACCGGATAGTTGTCAAAAGCAGGATGGGAAAAGTAGCCTTGGGTCATAGGCTCGTTTTGTGCATAAGCAAAATCTGCCAACCAAACCAATGTATCGGGGTAAATAGCAACAGTATCTCTTAAAATAGCATCAGAGCGCTTACGGTTTACATCGCCACGTGCGTTAGCTGCTTCTCTAAGCTTCATTATGGCAAAATTGTATTTTAACAGGCGAACATCAACCTCATTACGATCAAAGATTTTATCATCTCCCTGATAATACATCCCCTGAAGCTTATTTGCATTAGCAGCTCCTCCTTTTTTATTCGTCCAAATAGCCGAGCCATTGCCAACTTTTTTCCAGTCTATATATTTAGGAGCATCCGCAGTAGTAGTCCCTTTAGATTTCATAAGAAACTTAGGATCCATATTGAGATAATTTGTTATAGCAATAGAATCCCGTACCCAATTTACAAACTGCCTGTATTCGCTGTTTGTGATTTCGGTTTGATCCATGTAAAAAGCCTGAACTGTAACTTGCTTATTCTGAGCTATTTGTGCAAAGGTTATATCTTGGTCGGTTTGCCCCATTACAAATGTACCTGCAGGGATATAAACCATTCCAATTGGGATATGCTGGGTTTTTAATTTTCTGGACCTTACTCCTACAAGTTCTCCTCCTGCACTGCGCCCGCAACTGCTCCAAATAGCTGCGAATCCTAGAAGAGCGATAAAGTAAATTTTTTTCATTTTAATTTTATGGGCGTTAAAGCTTTAAAAATTGTTTCGAATATAAGAAAAAGATTTTCCAGTATATTTAAAAATCTTCGTTCTTTCTCGAAAAAAATATATTATTTTATAAAAAGCGTTAAATAATTTACAATTTAAATGCCACTTATACTTTTAACAACCCCAATAAGTTACGCTTAAAATTATAAACTTTCAACACTTGCCCATAATAGAAGTTGGGGAGGGGCTATTTATTAACCTGCTTAATATATTGTTCTATTGCCATAGTCATACTAGGAGCATTTGTAGTGGGGGCAGGAATATCTAAAATTAAACCACGTTCTTGAACTGCTTTATGGGTACTTGTTCCAAACGCAGCAATACGTGTATTATTTTGCTTAAAATCAGGAAAATTTTTGTACAGAGATTGGATACTGGAAGGGCTGAAAAAAGCTATTATGTCATAAAAAACTTCAGCCAGATCAGACAGATCGCTGCAAACTGTATGAAACAATACCGCAGATTTATAATTATAGCCGTTGTCATGCAAAAATTTCTGAGTTTCTTCCGCAGCAACGTCAGAACATGGATATAAAAAAACCTCCGAAGTGTGCTTTTTCAAAACCTCTGCCAAATCTGCTGCCGTTTGCTTGCCAAAAAATATTTTCCGTTTTCTATACTGAATATATTTTTGGAGGTATAATGCAATGGTTTCTGAAATACAAAAATATTTCAACTCAGTTGGCACTTCATATCTCATTTCTTCACATATCCTAAAGAAATGGTCAACAGCATTTTTGCTTGTGAAAATAACCGCCGAAAATTCGGAGAGTATAATTCTGTCTTTACGTACGTCTTTAGCTGATACGCCATCTACATGTATAAATGAACGGAAGTCTAATTTTAAATTATACTTTTTTGCCAATTCATAAAATGGAGATTTGTCTGTTTCTGGTTTAGGGAGAGTTACTAATATACTTTTTACTTTCCTGTTCCTCGCATCTGCTGCTGCTTGCATATAATTTTCCTGGGCTGTAAACCTAAAACCTAAGTGCCTTAATTAGAACTAATAACGGGCAAACTTCGAGGGCGCAAAGATAGATAAATAAATAAGTTTTAGAAAATTTATACTTTGATAAAATGTTTACGCCTATCCGGAAAAAATAAATAGCCAGAACCACAGCCAGACCGGCTATAGAGAGGTATATATAAATTATAGATTGCCGTAATGGAGCAAGGCTAAATGCGATAATAAGCGGCAATAAGAGCAAGGCAGCGTTAAAGTATGTTAAGCACAATATTGATACATATTCTTTTACCAGTGATTGAAAATCAAACAGAAATGCCAAAGCTTTTAATACAAGTATTTTCCCCGTAAACAGAACAAGTGTTACAAGCGATAAAATGATATAGCTATTAAAGCCTGTATAATAGTAGTTTATCTGAAAATACCGACTGCTTAGATATAGCAACATTCCTCCAGTAAATCCAAATAGTATATAAAAAAACATAAAAGGCCTGGATGAGAAGAGATTTTCTTCTTTGCCGCTATGCCCTACATAAAAAGCATGTATTAATGCAAAAATCTCTTTAGGGAATATAAGGTTTAATATTGCCAAAAACAATACCAAGAGCATTATTATATAAAAAACCCATGCTTCTCCTTTTGCCCTTATTGTGCCTGCATTATAATGGATTGCCGGTTTAGGAAACTGTGCTGACCATTTTGAAAAATTAAAATTTTCTACTTTGTATAATTTTATAAGGCTGTCGGTAAACTTGTTAGGTCGATTTCGGAGAGGTTTAAACCAAGCGATGCGCACTGAATCCTGGTAGGCTAAAACAGAATCTTTAGCAGATTTAAGCGAGTCTTTTTTTGCCAGGTAACGAGCTAAGGTTGCAGAGTCGCGGAAGGAGCTTCTATATTTCACTGGCAGAGATAGCGATTTAGAAGTTACAGCTTTACTGCTATCAGCCTGGCAGAAAGCGGTAAATCCTGTAAATAAAAATACAGCTAAAAAAAGCTTTGTCATCAAAAATGCTCAATAATACCGAAGTGGATTTTTCCGTCTTGCAAATTTAAGGGTTTATTGTGCTGTTTTCCTACAGCATAGCTTAGCGAAACAACACCCGCTTTTGTTTGCAAGTTAATGCCTGCCCCAAAACCCAAAGGGTAATCCTGAAAAAGTGAGTGAAAGGCTTGCCGCTGAATATAGGCCTGATTTGCAAATAAGAACAAAAAAGAATTCTGTTCAAGCATATACCGATATTCTGCTTTTAGGAAAGTATAAGCATTGGCCAGGATCGACTGCTCATTAAAACCTCTCAGATCAGCAAAACCTCCTAAACGGTACAACTCATTATCAAAAAAATCTTTGCCAATTAAAATACCCGTTTGACTGGCAATATTAATGGTTGAAATTTTCCCTGCCGGTACAAAAACATCGCCACGCAGCTGCATTCGATATTGTGCTGAATTAAGTTGTATGTTTTTATAAAGCACGGGATTAATAAAGCTATTGGGACGGAAGTGTTTATTTCCTACAGCAGCATCTGCTTTAAATTTGTATCCCTTTGTTGGATTTATGCGATTGTTCAGCATTTCCGACTGAAAACCTATCCCATAAAAAGTGGTGCTTATGTCAGCAAAAGATGGAAGCACATTAAGGGCTTTTAATCCCTGAGTTCCCGTTAGGTTGCCTATATGCTGCCCTACAAAAAAATCAATATAGCTGGTGTTAGCTAAATGATATGCAAGTGAAATCTTAAAATTCAAATTCTGATAACTTGTATCTTGCCGATATAAATTAAAACTTGCATTTAACCCAACCGGGCTTGAAAACAATGCCAGAGAATTAAAGCTGATGCCCAATTCGCGGCTTAACTGCGGGAGGCCTTTGAAATTAAAAGCAATAATTTCTGCATGTTTAAAGGAGTTTTGGATTTTAAGGTTTATATCGCCAGTTAGCTCGATCTTTCCCGTATTACTATTTGGCAAAAACCCAATTATCCCATCAAACTGGTTGGCATTTTTTCTCTCTAAAAAAATAGAAACTTTAGCTCTATCGCCAAAAAATGTTACCTGAGGGCTTTTTACAGATTGGGCAAATGCAAATTCAGTTAACCTGTTGTTTAAATTTTGCACTTGTTTTTCATTATAAGCCGCCCCTCGTTTTATGCCTAAATAATTTTGGGCGAAAACGTTATCCAGGCTCACATTGCCCACTATCGACAGGGTATCAAATATGAAATACCGGTTTTTATCTGCAAAGATTTTAGCCGAAATATTCCCCTCTACAATCTTTATGCTATCCATCCAAACGCTTGCAAATGGATACCCGCTGTTCTCATAAACTGAGAGCAGGTTTTTAAATAAGCCTTCGAGCTGTGCCGCATTAAACGGCACATTGGCAAATAACTGTTCACGATACCCGGACTCCTGAAGCTCGGATAAACCGATATTCCCATTTTGCAGTTTTACTAACTGATACCGTGTATTTAATAAAATTTTAGCCTCTGCTGCTCTCCCATCCCACTTAATGCTCTTTATTTCGGCAAGCAAATAGCCTTGTGAATGCGTTTTGGATATAAGGCTATTAAGTGCCTGAACAACAGATAAGCTATCAGAAAAACGTTCAGGGATTTTTAAAGCGCCCAGATTTTTTTCCGCAGGGCTTACATCAAGCTTTAACGAATATTTCAGTTCTTGAGCTGAGCTAAAAAAAGAAGAAAGCACAATGGCAATAAAAAGCAACGTTCTGGATATCAAAAGCATTCTTATTGCCCTATCCATCCTCTTTCTTTTCTTGCAGTAACCCGTGTGCCATCATTAGTCATAGTTTCAAAAACTAAAGAGTGCGAATCTAATTCGCTGACCAAAAAAGGGAATTCACGCGTTTTGCCTCCCGGAAGGTTTTCCTTGAACCTTATCATTTTGCCATCTATCCAAAAAGTTCCGGATGATAGTTTTTTACCGCCCCAAAGAATTACGAGTTTATTTGGCTTTGAAAATATTATATAAGGCTTTTGAATGGCGAGTTCATTAGCAGGTATGCTATCAGGAGGGTTTGAATTAGGATTTATAACCCTTATATACTTCCATTTTCCAAAAAGTGTATCGGGCTTTAAAGAAGAGCTACAGGTGCTGAACAAAAACCAAACGCACAATGCCAATACGATTTTTGCCATAAGCCTAATAGATGGGCTAAAATACCAGAAATTATCCAGCCTTCCGGATAATGTGAAAAAGAGTTATTTAATGCTGGCTAGCGCAATTTGATGATTGCCGAAAGCTTGCTTGATCTAATTATTGCTTCAGATTCAAAAGCTCAATATCTTCTAAAATTAAAATAAGTATTTTGAAACATAGCCGGATGTAAATGGTTTTAAATTACAGTTTGAAGAAGAAACCGTAAAAAAATAAAAAATGATAGAATCTATAAATGAATTAACAGATACCTTGAAGGAATCGTTATTGCAGGATAATGAAAACGCGAATGTTGAAAAGTCTGAACGAATATTATCTCTTGCTTCTGGAGGCTTTGTTTTTATAAAAGGCATAGGGAATTTATTCTCTCATCCAACCCTTGCTTTAGGAGAGCTTATTGTAGGAGGAGTTTTAGTATACCGTGGAGTTACAGGTGTTTGCCCAATTAAACAAATGGCAGTGCGTCCTGAAGCAACCATACCACATACTGATTCTATTTTAATTACTACTACGGAATACTAAATTGGCCCATAACAAAAAAATCCCGGCTAATGCCGGGATTTTTTTGTTGCTTAACCTTACTCTTCTATCCTAATTTGGCTAATTCCTCAGCCATCGCTTCGCCAATTTCTGCTGGAGATTCTACCACGCGGATACCGCATTCACGCATGATTTTCATTTTTGCAGCAGCCGTATCATCAGCGCCGCCTACAATTGCACCAGCATGGCCCATGCGCCGCCCCGGAGGAGCCGTTTGGCCAGCTATAAACCCAACAACGGGCTTAGTGCCGTTTGCTTTGATCCAATGAGCGGCTTCGGCTTCCATGCCTCCACCAATCTCGCCAATCATAATTATGCCTTTCGTCTCCGGATCGTTCATTAACAGTTCAACCGCTTCTTTGGTTGGCGTGCCAATAATGGGGTCGCCTCCAATGCCGATAGCAGTGGTAATGCCCAAACCAGCCTTCACAACCTGGTCAACAGCTTCGTAGGTTAACGTTCCAGATTTTGAAACAACACCAACTGTGCCTTTCCTGAAAATAAAGCCTGGCATAATGCCGATTTTCGCCTCATCGGCAGTGATAATGCCCGGACAGTTAGGACCGATCAAACGGCAATCGCGAGCGCTTATATATTCTTTCACCAAGATCATATCCTTGGTAGGTATGCCTTCGGTAATGCAAACAATTACTTTAATCCCGGCTTCAGCCGCTTCCATTATCGCATCGGCAGCAAACGGCGGAGGAACAAATATGATAGAAACATCGGCTCCTGTTTTATCTACAGCCTCTTTAACGGTGTTGAACACCGGACGATCCAAATGTTGTTGACCACCCTTGCCCGGAGTTACGCCACCCACCACCTGAGTGCCATACTCTATCATTTGCGATGCATGGTATGTGCCTTCGTTTCCGGTAAATCCCTGAACTATAACCTTAGAATCTTTATTGACTAATACACTCATTGCCTAATTTTTTTCGTATCGCAAAGCTAATAGAATAGCGCTAAAAGGCAAATAGATAATAGGAATGATTATACTGCTGCATTAACAATCCACAGAGTCGTAAACAATAACCTTAGACCATAAATGCCCACAGGTATTTCTAAAGGCATCATGAACAGGGTGCGATTGATAGGATTCTTCATCCTGAGAAGTATCAAAAGCAATAAGCAAGGAGAAATTGTAAGTTGAATCAATAACACTCCTATCAGTTGGTGCAGGCACACCTATGTGTGAGTAAACATGCGGCTTAATAGACGTCAGGCTTACTATTCCTTCTCTTAATTGTCGGCTCTCTTCGCTATTAGCTGGGTTTTTGAGCCAAAAAAAAACGTGATGAATGAACATATTTTAATTTGATACAAGTATAAATATCCTACGCGTTAAAAAAAATAAATTCAACAGTCTGTAAGATGCTTACTGTAGATGAAAGAGCTAATTGATGAGTTGAGCTAATAGCCTCAACCTGCTTAGTTTAAGCTTGGATGATTGTTGTATTAATCCATGCTATTTTTCCAGCTCAAAACTGTGTAGTGGCTTCTTTTTTGGTTCTCTTCGCCCCCATAAATTAAAGTTTTGTTAACCTTCTCAACTGCGGCTATTGCCTCAAAACGATCCATTTCCTTAAACACATCGGGTGTTATTGTTTGAGTAGATTTAATTTCGCAAACCTCGAAACCATCCAATGTTTTCAACAGTAAATCCACCTCATGACCATGGCTATCCTGCCAAAAGTGATAATCCTCTTGAAGATATAAATGATGATTTTTTTTCTGGAACTCTGCTACAATAATATTTTCAAAAAGATTGCCTTTCAGCCTATCAGACTCAAAATCTTGAGATTTTCGCAATCCGAGAAGAAAGCTCAATAAACCCGTATCGTAAAAATATAGCTTCGGCGTTTTTACAATCCGCTTATTAAAATTCTGATGAAATGGCTGTAGCAGAAATATGATATAACTGCTTTCCAATATTGATAACCACGCCTTTGCAGTAGGCTGAGAAATATCACATTCGTTAGCCAAGGCGCTAATATTTAACAATTGCCCTACCCTTCCAGCACACAAGCTCAAAAACGTCCTGAACTGTTTTAAATCTCTAATATTTAATAGCTCAGTAACATCTTTTTCAATATAAGTTTGAATATAGTTAGCATAAAATACCCGAGGCTCTATCTTGCGATCAAAAATAGCAGGATAAAAACCTTTCACACCAGCTTCGCTATATGTATCCGACAATAAATCATACGCTTTCAATTCGCTAAAATCCAAGGGCAGCAGCCTAAACAGCGCAACTCTTCCCGCTAGTGTCTGTGTAATACTGCTAAGCAAGTGGAAATTTTGAGATCCTGATAAAATATACTGGCCCATCAAACCCGAATCATCTACCCTTGCTTGTATGTAAGAAAATAACGATGGTACACGCTGCACCTCATCTAATATTACATTCTTATCATATTGGTTAAGAAACCCCGCCGGATCATTCTCTGCGAATGCACGAATATCCGGGCTTTCAAGAGAAATATATCGGTATTGGCTAAACAGCTCTTTTAATAAAGTTGTCTTACCAGATTGTCGCGGACCAGTAAGAGCGAGCACAGGAAATTTCGACTTCTGTTCATTAATCTCATTTGCAAGGACTCGTTTGATAAATAGCTGCATATCTAATGCTTATCCCACAAAAATATAAATCTATTTTGAAATTACACAAGATTTATTTTGAAATTACACAACTTTTATTTTGAAATTACACAACTTTTAGCCTGCTTTCTGCACCCCGACGCTATTAAACTGCAAATCGTAAAGCCGCTTATAATATCCTTTCGCCCGTAGCAGTTCCTGATGAGTGCCGGCTTCCATGATTTCGCCATGATCAAGCACAACAATTTTATCAGCGTTTTGGATGGTTGAAAGCCTGTGGGCGATCACAATCGATGTTCGGTCCTGCATCAGCTTTTGAATAGCGTTTTGAATGAGAATCTCGGTCTCGGTGTCTACCGAAGAAGTAGCTTCATCTAAAACTAAGATTTTTGGATCGTAAACCAAAGCCCTAATAAATGAAATTAGTTGTGCTTGGCCCGATGATAAAGTTGCGCCACGTTCCATAACCTGATAGTCATAACCGCCCGGCAGCCGCTCAATAAATTCATGTGCACCAACCTCTTTTGCTGCTGAAATTATTTTTTCTCTTGATATTTCCGGGTTATTGAGGCTGATATTATTGGCAATTGAATCTGAAAAAAGGAAGACATCCTGTATAACGGTAGCCATTTGCCGCCGCAAAAAATCAAGTTCATATTCGCGTATATCCTTACCATCCAGCCTGACTGTACCCTTGTTGATTTCATAAAAACGATTAAGAATATTGATAGTAGATGATTTTCCCGCTCCAGTCGCCCCGACTAATGCCAGCGTTTCGCCCGGCTTTATACAGAATGATATGTTTTTTAAAACCCAGTTTTCTTCATTGTATGCAAACCAGACTTTCTCAAATTCAATCTCGCCATTTATTGTGCCCGGCTTAAGCTTTCCCTGATTTGCGGTAGCCTCATCAGTATCTAAAACCTTAAAAATACGATCGGCACCTACCATGCCCATTTGTAATGTGTTGAATTTATCGGCTAACTGGCGGATGGGGCGGAAAAGCATATTGGTAAGTGCAATAAACGATACAATAAGCCCCGGCGTAACGCCTTTGAAATTTGTATTCAAATAGCCCAGTTCTTGATCAGAAAGTATGCGCTTGGAGCCATACCACACCAATAACCCTAACGACATGGCTGAAATAATTTCTACCGCGGGAAAAAAGATAGAATAATACCAGTTTGAACGGATATGGGCATCGCGGTGCATTTTGTTAACCTCCTTAAATTTCTCCATCTCCTGCTTTTCGCGAGAGAAGTATTGGATTACGCTCATCCCGGTAATATGTTCCTGCAAAAATGTATTCAATCGGGCAACCTGAGTGCGCACATCCTGAAAAGCTTCTTTTATAGCCTCTTTAAAAATGTATGTAGCAAGAAAAAGCAGCGGCATGGGTATAAGCGTAACCAAGGTTAGGCGCCAGTCTTGAATTAGCATCATTGCAACAATTCCTAATACCAGAAATAGATCGCCTAAAATGAAGATAAGCCCTTCAGAAAAAATATCAGCAATGGTTTCCAGATCAGAAACCGTACGGGTTATCAACATCCCGATTGGCGTGCGGTCAAAATAGCTTAAACGTAACGAACTGATATGCCCAAACACATGCTTTCGCAAGTCTAAAATAACAGATTGGCCAAGAGAGTTTGTTAGAAAGGTTTGGTAATACTGCACAAGGGTTTGAAAGAGCAGCAAGCCAATCATGATTAAGATCAACTGCCATAAACCAGCATAGTCTCCCACAAGTATATATTTATCCACCGCCTGCTCAATAAGCAAGGGCTGTGCAAGCGAAACTATTGAAAGTAAAATTGTAAGCAACGCAGCTAAAATAAAAATTGCCTTGTACGGGCGCACATACAGCATAACCCGGCGCAATAACTTAATATCGACAGCTTTTCCGGTAACTTCAGCCATGTACTGGATTTATGTATGGATAAACTACTTCTGTTAAATATAGCCCGCAAGCCGGCACAGAAGTGCCTGCCTTAGAGCGGCTTTTGCTTTCAATAATTTCGCGTATTTGCTCAGGTTTTATACGGCCTTTTCCAACTTCCATTAAAGTGCCCACAATTGCCCTTACCATATTTCTCAAAAAACGGTCGGCAGTTATGTAAAATTTCAGGGAATCTCCATCCCATTCCAAATGTGCTTTTTTTATGTTGCAATTATTTGTGTAAACCTGTGTGTTAGATTTACTGAAACAACTAAAATCAGTGTATTCAGTCAATATCAAAGCGGCCTTTTTCATGCTTTCAACATCGGGGATATCTCGCAAGAACCAAGATAAATTATGTTTAAAAGGGCTTTTATTAAAATGAATGTGATATTGGTAAGATCGGCTTAATGCATCAAAGCGGGCGTGCGAATTTTGCTGTACGGTAATAAAGCGCTTCGCAGCTATATCCCATGGAAGCAAGGCATTCAAATTCCTGATTTTCGCCTCCATGTCCGTCATTCCTTTGTCCAAATCAAAATGTGCAAAAAACTGAGCAGCATGAACGCCAGTATCTGTCCTTCCGCATCCAAGGCTGGCAACCTCCTGCCGGAAAAGCGTGCTTAATGCTTTATCTAAAATTTGCTGTACAGTGATTGAATTTGGCTGTATTTGCCAGCCGTGATATGCTGTGCCATTATAACTTAGCTCTATAAAATAACGACAAGGGGTTGGCACAGCACAAATGTAGCAAGTATTTCAAAACACTATAAGTAAACCTGTAGCCACTATTTCAAATTATCAAGTACATCGAACATCTTCTGCCGGATAGTTGAAGAACTGCCATTGTAGTTGTTGATGATAAATGAAAAAACCACTGGAGTGCCAGATGCTGTAGTTTGATATCCGGCGTAGGCCAAAACGCCATTGATGCTCCCGCTTTTCATTTTCATGTTGTTATATACGGGAAGGCTTTTGTAATAACCTGCAAACCAGGATTCTTTCTTTACAGATTGCAAAATACGGGCAATTGACATGGTAGCGATGCGTGTAGCCGGAGAAAGCCCGCTGCCATCAATAATATTCATAGAATTTTTATCGATGCCTAATTTTTTATTCCAGAAATCCTTGACCGCTTCTGCCCCGTTTTCGGTTGTAGCTTCTTTGCCCTGTTTCCATGCAAAAGTTTTTACCAAATGCTCGCCATACAGGTTTATGCTTTTTTGATTGAACCAATATATAATTTGAGAAAGGCTCGGTGAAGCAATAGAATCGATTTGTTTAAATGGGAGAAAAGGCTGATTACCCATTGCCAAAATCCTATACGTGGAGGGCAAGCCAGCAACCGTAATACCCAATTCTTGCAGAGTATCTTTAAGCCGTGTGCTTGCTTCAAGGGCAGGGTCAGGGACAGAAATTGAAATTTTTTTCTGAAGGTCTATGCCATACGTGCCCCGCAAATACACAAGATTTGAGTAAGGCGCAGAAAAAGCGTAAACCCCATCGCCGCTGCCTGCCTTGCCAGTTGTAGTTTCGTTAACCAATTTTAAAGATGGCATCGCGGGTTCGGTTCTTTGCAAAATTGCCGGATCGCCGGGTTTTGCACCAGCTTTAAAAATCAGGTCGAACTGGTTTTCCCGCCAGGTTAACGAAGATGGGCCAGCACCATAATAATTTCCAATATCCTGCCAGATCCATCCTGTTGGAACATTTTGAGTCCCAAATAACCTGTCGTCAGCGAGCACCCTCCCATTGATTTTTTTGATGCCACCCCTTCGTATTGCATCTGTCCAGTGTTTTAAAACTATCTGTTCTTTGGTTTGATCATACCTCCAGCTTCCAAGCGTTGGGTCGCCGCCCCCTGTAATTACAATATCTCCATTTAAAATACCATTGCTGATTTCTCCGGAATACCCAAGATTTGTGCGATATGTGAAATCCGGGCCCAGTAAATAAAATGCAGTTGCCGATGTAACTGTTTTTAAAGTTGATGCAGATGCCAGCCCAATGGTTTGGTTTTTAGCAAATAACACTTCGCCTGTTTCCGCATTCAATACGGTTAAAGAGGAAATCCCGTAGGCTAACTGGGCATCTTTTTCAAATTTAGAATAGGCATCTGCAAGGTTTTGTGGAAAGGTTTGTGAAGTAGATGTTGCAGACTGCAAACATGCTGATAACAGGATTGCAGCTACAGATGTTTTTATAAAATTTGCCATATATTTTTTAAAGTTTAGCGGCATATTTAGCGCTATTAGAGCTGTATTGTTTGCGATACTTTAACACTTCGCCCATGTTTTCGTTTGCCCAGTCAGAAAGCTGAATTAACTGGTGCAAAAGGCTTCTCCCTAAATCAGTTAATTGATACTCTACCCTGGGAGGCACTTCGGCAAATATTTTCCTTGTTATAAACCCATCTTCTTCAAGAGCTCTTAACGTAACCGTTAGCATGCGTTGCGATATCCCTTCAATGGTTTTTTTCAGCTCGTTGAATCTAAGCTTTTCTGTTTTGCCAAGAGCAATTATCAATGTCATTGACCATTTGTCGCTTACACGAGCCAAAATATCCCGCACCGGGCAAACCATATTTGTCGGATGCTTGTCAGAAAAATGATCTGCAACATTTGCTATGCTAGCTTTGCGGGCTTTTTTCTCAATGGTTACTTCCATAGAACTGTGTATTTAATTAATGCCTTATTGCAAGATACTAAGTTACTATATAGTTTTGACTTACTAAAAGTAACTATAGCTAAATGGATTTATTATCATTGCTCAACACACGCTACGCTACAAAGCGTATGAACGGACAGAAAGTTCCGCAGGAAAAATTAAATATTATATTAGAAAGCATACGCTTGTCGGCCTCCTCAATCGGGCTTCAACCATATAACATTCTTGTAATTGAAGATAAGGAGCTAAGGGAGAAAATAAAAGCCGTTGCGTATAACCAGCCTCAAATTACTGAATCTTCTCACCTATTAATTTTTGCAGCGTGGGATAAGGTTACGCAGGAAAGAGCCGATGCCTATATCAGGAGAATCGTTGAAACCCGCCATGTTACCGAAGAATCACAAGCCATGACTAAAGGCTATCTTACCAATTTAGTCAATGCTCCACAGGAAGTAAATTTTGCTTGGTCAGCCCGTCAGGCATATATTGCGTTAGGCACAGCACTTATTGCCGCAGCAGCAGAAGGTGTAGATTCTACACCTATGGAAGGGTTTGACAATGCCGCAGTAGACACCTTATTAAACCTTAATGAAAAGGGCTTAAAAAGCGTTGTTATTTTGCCATTAGGCTACCGCGATGTAGAAACAGATTGGTTAGTAAAACTGCCAAAAGTTAGGACGGAAAAAGAGAGCCTGTTTATTGAATTATAAACCGCTACTTCAGAAAACACTTAAGCAATCCTTTTACGGTTAGTATATTTGGCGGTGTAACAACCTGATCAATAAACTAACTATGCTATTAGGGCTACTTAATTTTACTTCTTGCGCCGACAAGATTTTTATTGATGAGTTCTTAAGCTCCGGAAAATCTATGCCTGATGCTGAAGCGCTTTTTTGCCATATATTAAATGCACAGGAGATTTGGGTGAAACGCATTAACAAAATACCAACTAACCGCGACAGGTTTGATTTGCATCCGGTAAGCGGTTTTGATGCTATCCATGCAGAAAACACAGCCAGCTTATTTGATATTTACCATACAAAAGACCTTGCAGCGCAAGTGATATATCAGAACAGCACTGGCGAAAGCTTCGTAAATGTTGTACAGGATATCCTTTTCCACGTAGTAAATCATTCTACCTATCATCGGGCGCAAATAGCCAGCATGTTTAAAACACACGGCATAAAACCCCCTGTTACAGATTATATTTTCCTGAAAAGAGAAGGGCTAATTTGATGGAAAAGAACCTGATTTTTCTTATTGGGTTTATGGGCTGTGGCAAAAGCACATTAGGCAGAAAACTTGCCGCAAAAACCGGATATGATTTTATCGATCTTGATAAAATGATAGAAGGAAACTCCGGCCTTTCAATACCTCAGTTTTTTGCACACTATGGCGAACAGGCTTTTAGGGAATTGGAAAGGGACAGCCTCCAAAAAATAGATTTCCGTGATAAAACTATCATCGCCACTGGCGGCGGGGCACCATGTTTCTTTGATAATATGGCTTGGATGAACCAGCACGGCCAAACCGTTTACATTAAGTTAACTCCGCAAACTTTAGCCGACAGGTTGAAACATGGCAAAGCCGAACGCCCTTTGATCAGCAAGCTCAATGAAAAAGAACTTTTAGAATTTATTGCAGAAAAGATCAAAGAACGCGAACCGTTTTATCTACAAGCTCAAACTATTGCAAATGGCATTAACCTATCTGCCGAAAGCCTTATTGAAGATTTGAGGATTTCTTAACGGAGGTAAACGGCATCTCCGCTGCCAGATTCGCTCAACACAACATCAACGTGTTCTTTAAGGATAGTAGCAAGCTCAAGCCCGGTAAAGTCTGTAGAAACCGGAAATACTTTATGGCTACGGTCAACCAACACCAATGTCCTGATTTTCTTTAGCGGGATATTTAAAAAAACTCCAAGGCCGTAGGCCAACGTTCGGCCGCTGTTCAATACATCATCTGCTATAATAATAACCTTGCCCGCACAATCTTCTATAGAAATATCAGTATCGGCTTTAAGAAGGCTGCTATTTTTATCCAGATTGATTTTCATTAGTTTAACTCTTACCCCGGATATCTTTTCTAAAACAACTTTAACTCTTTTTGCAAGTATATAGCCACATTCGGCAATGCCAGCTAATACAATTTCGGTTTCTTCAAAGTTATCTTCCCAAACCTCATAAGCCATACGGTCTATTTTTTGCTGAATTTGGCTGGAGTTCAGAATGAGGAGTTTTTTATCTGGCATCATATTGGGCTTGAAAATACAAATTTACGATCTGTAATAACACATTTAAGGCAGCGTTTTAAATTTTTAAGTATCTTTAACTATGGAGATAAAAGAATTGGTTACCATCAATGAAGACATTTTAAGTGGCCAACCTGTTATTGCCGGGACCAGAGTACCTGTTGAAACTCTTTTTGACCATCTGGAAGCTGGGGTATCTCTTGATGATTTTCTTGATGATTTTCCAACTGTGTCTCGCGAACAAGCAATTGCTCTCCTCGATGCTGCTAATAAGTTACTGACATCCAAGAATCTTGAGCAATTGTATGCGGGTGTTGCTTGATGAAAACCTACCGAAACGGTTGAAACTTGATTTCGCCGAACATGAAGTTTTTACCATAAGAGATAAAGGTTGGAATGGCGTAAAAAATGGCGAACTTCTTGCACTGATGATTAAAAATGGATTCGATGTGCCAATAACGTTCGATAAGAATCTTCAATACCAGCAGAACTTTTCCAAATATACTATCGCTGTACTTGTGCTTTCAGCAAGGATTAACACTTACGAAGAGCTTACGAAACTATCTGCAAAGATTTTGAACTGTTTAGCTACAGATTTAAGTGCCTGGCCTATAATAATAAAATAGCTTTGGTATGGGGAACGGTTTAGGTATTGGCGTAGTGGCGGATTTTTAGAGCAAAAGATCAATAGAAGCACAAAGATCGAACCTTGCACAAAAGTTCAATCGAAGAACGTCACCCGCCATTACGCCAATACACTGTTGTGGGCAGATTATTCTTACCGCAAATAGGGAATTATTTGTTGTCCAGTTAGGATGTATCCACTATCGTTAAGGTGTATGCCATCATATGTGTATTCCCTTTTTAGCCTTTTATTCTTGTCTACAAGAAGCCTATTGATGTCAACATAACTAATGTCCTTTTGTTTGCACAACAGTATTAATCTATGGTTTAGGCTGTCTGCCTTTGCATTCACAACTTTGTAGTCCACCAAATCAGACCAATAGTCTGCCCTGAGAGGAATGATACTTGTTACCCTTGGCTTTATATGATGAGTTAAAAGGCTGTCAATAATTTGAGTATAGTGATGAAAAATTGTGTCGTTACTGACATTGTTCCGTATGTCATTTATACCAATTTGAATTATGCAAGTTGAAGGCTTGTAGCTATAAGCGGTATCAAGTTTTTTTATAAGCTGTCCTGTGGTATAGCCGCCAATCCCACAGTTCATAACGTCATTTCGCTGTAATATTTTATTCCAATCCGCGCCACTTGCTCTTGAGTCGCCTAACACAACAATTTTTGCAGTATTGAGTTTAAACATCTTGAAAGTATCAAGATGTGAATAGTAGTAACGCTTGCCTGAAAAGTAAAGAACTGTCAAACAGTTGAGACTAAAGGAAATAATTAATAGTCTGAATAAAAGTTTATTGTTTGTCTGCCACTTTGGTTTAGAAACTATTTCGGTTGTTGCAATTCCAATTCCCATATCTGAACGATGTGGGTTTGTTAATTGCCCACAACTCCTAAATATACGAATGTTTTGCAGGGTTTTTAAGTGCGCATATTTCTGCAAACGATTGTTTCTCTTTTGTCCCGACAATCTATCATTTATAAGGATAAAACACAAAATTCGCCCCCTCTGGCACTACCACAAACAAGCACATAAACTCGTTTGCGCTTTTGTAAGTTTTTATAAAGCGGTCCTTTTTGTCTTCGAGGATAATGCCATGTTCCACAAACTCCTCCAGAGTAGATGCGTTGATGCTCCATTCTGTATTAAGCTCTGCTTTATCTAAAATAGGCTCACCGATTTTTACTTCGTGCTGATGGGCGATAAAAATTGGGTATGCAGAAATGCCTTCTACCATTATTTCTATTGCTACCTCTTTGATAGATTCGCTAAAGAATTTTAAATCCGGCTGAAGCGTTTGCAATGGGCTAATCTTTTCTGGAGTTGAGCCATCTTCGTTTGGCTGCTGGGCACTTATAAGGTCTTCTAAATTCATTTCAATCTTTTTATGTCA
>JAYVNR010000338.1:0-8267 GCA_043758305.1 Pedobacter sp.
GGCAGTTTTTCGTAGCGCATTTCATCTTCACCACCTTCGCCAGTATTGCTTTTCCCACCTATGCGGTTCATAGCAATTGCAATAGTGCTATGGGCTTCATGCGAAATTGAGCCAAACGACATGGCACCTGTAGCGAAACGCTTCATAATATCTTCTACAGATTCAACTTCATCAATAGAAACAGGTTCGCGGTGATGGGCAAAATCCAGCAATCCACGAATAGTGAACATCCTGCCGCTCTGATCATTGATCAGTTTTGCATAGCTTTTATATGTATCGTAGTTGTTGGTGCGGGTTGCATGCTGCAACAAATGAACGGTTTGCGGGTTGAAAAGATGGGCTTCGCCGCGGCGCTTCCACTGATAAACTCCACCCTCTGGCAGCATTTGCTTTTCAGGCTTTGAGCCGCCAAAACCATTATAGTGCTTGTATAGGGTTTCTTTTGCGATTTCATCAAGCCCCAAGCCGCCTATTCGGGTTACCGCACCTGTAAAATAGCTGTCAACAACATCACTGTTAAGTCCTAAAATTTCAAATACCTGTGAGCCGTGATATGATTGCAATGTTGATATTCCCATTTTAGAAAATATTTTCAACAAGCCATCACAAACCGCTTTAATATAGTTTTTAGATAAATATTTCCACTCAAGCGAGGTGTCAAGCCTTCCCTCCTGCTTCATGGTATGTACAGTAGCAAGCGCCAAATACGGGTTTATCGCGGTAGCGCCAAATGCAAGCAAACAGGCAAAGTGATGCACTTCCCAAACATCGCCAGCTTCTACAACCAGTCCCACAGAACCACGATATCCTTTTTTTACAAGATGATGGTGAACGGCGGAAACTGCCAAAAGCGAGGGTATTGGCGCATGTTCTGAATCTATTGCACGGTCTGTAAGGATTAAAACTTCAAAACCATCATTCACCGCATCTTCTGCATAACGGCATAGCCTTGCCAGGCCATTTTCCATTGATCCCGGCAAGCCATCGGCTTTGAAATAGGTTTGCAAAGTTTTGGCATGGAACAATCCTGTATCTATGCTCCGTAATTTTTCTAGCTCGTAATTGTTGATGATGGGCTGCTGGAGGGCAACACAATGGCAATGCATCTTATCTTCATCGAGCAGGTTTCCATTATTGCCAATAAAAGTGGCAAGGCTCATTACCAGCCTCTCGCGTATTGGGTCTATTGGCGGATTGGTAACCTGAGCGAAAAACTGTTTGAAATAGCTTGATAGGTGCTGCGGCTGATCTGACAATACTGCCAACGGAACATCTGTGCCCATTGAGCCAACGGGTTCTTTCCCATCAAGCGCCATTGGCTTAATAACTGTTTCAATATCCTCGCGGCTATAGCCAAATACTTGCTGGTATTTAAATACGGCATCAGAAGCAAGATCGGTAAAAGCAACCCTTGGCTCAGGAAGCTCTTCCATCCTGATCTTATAATTTTCAAGCCACTGGCCATAAGGCTGCCTGGAAGCAATTGAAGATTTTATTTCATCATCGGTAAGTATCTTGCCTTCGGCGGTATCAACCAGGAACATTTTGCCGGGCTGCAATCTGCCTTTGCTGATAACTGTGCTTTCAGGAAGTGCAAGAACCCCGGCTTCGGAAGCAACAATTACCCGATCATCATTAGTTATCACATACCGAAGAGGGCGCAGGCCATTGCGGTCGAGCATGGCGCCAATTATTTTTCCATCTGTAAAGGTGAGGGCTGCAGGCCCATCCCATGGTTCCATTAATGTGGCATGGAACTCATAGAACGCTTTTTTAAGCGGATCCATTTGATCGTTGCCATCCCATGCCTCGGGCACTAACATCATCATTACATGTGGCAAAGAGCGCCCCGTGTGAAGCAATATTTCAACAATATTATCCAGGCATGCAGAATCAGACTGGTTTGTATCAATTACCGGAAGGAGGATCTCGATTTCTTCACTTGTAAAAAAGGAAGAAGCATATGAACGCAGGCCTGAATAAAACCAGTTAAGGTTGCCAGTAAGCGTATTTATTTCGCCATTGTGTGCCAAAAACCGAAATGGCTGGGCAAGTTTCCACGATGGGAATGTATTGGTAGAAAAGCGTGAATGGATCATGCCGAAACATGATTTTATGCGCTCATCATTTAATTCTATAAAATAATTGCGTACCTGGAAAGTTGTTAGCTGCCCCTTATAAACTATAACCTTGCAGGAAAAAGACGAGAAATAGAAATTATCTTCAATGGCTTTTAATGTTTCTTCGGCAGTTTTAGCAATAAACCGGCGCAACACATATAATTTGCGCTCAAAATCTTCAGCATTGCTAATGTTTACCGGGCGCCCCACAAAAACCTGCTCTATGTTAGGCTCAGTTGATAAAGCTGTTTCGCCTATGCCTTTTGTATTTACAGGTACTTTTCTATATCCTAAAATTTCTAATCCTAATTTTTCGGCGGCGGTGTTTACAATTGCCCGGCATGCTTCTTTAACAGTGCTTTCCTTCGGAAAAAAAACCATGCCTACGCCATAATATCCGGATTCTCCTAAGCGGATATTTAGGTTTATGCACTCTTCGATAAAAAACTCGTGAGGGATTTGCAATAGTATGCCTGCACCATCGCCACTATCAGGATCACATCCACAAGCACCGCGATGCTCCATGTTTTCAAGAATAGTGAGGGCATCAGCAATAATTTGATGAGACCGGTGGCCATTGATGTTGGTTATAAATCCTGTGCCGCACGAGTCGTGCTCAAACTCAGGACGATACAGGCCCTGTTGGTCATTTTCAATTTGGTTCATTCAGCCTTAATTGGATATAAGTGGTGTTACGAAAATAACAAATAGAAATAAGGATTTATAGAGTTTGTAATATTTTTAAACTTTTAACAATTTATTAGCAATAATAGCTTTCATAAATAATAAATCTTAAATTATAGGATATTAATATTATTAAAGTCATAAAATAGATAATTATAGAAAATCCATGAGTCAAGATTTACTGCTTAAATAAAGATTTAGAAATTATTAGTGCCAGATTACTAAATATTTCTACTTTTGCCCCGGGTAAGTCTTTTACGACCAGCTCCCTTTGAACTCCCCCAGGGTGGGAACACAGCAAGGGTAGAAGGTTGTAGCGGTGCGATAAAAGGGGCTTGCCCATTTTTTTTCTTCTCCTGCCTTAGTAGAATGCGGCAAAAACTCCAATTGCTTGTTCGTTGGGAAGAAAAAATTTAAGTTTTACGAATTAAATCTCTCACAGGCATATGAAATTTTTTATTGATACAGCAAATCTTGCTCAAATCCAGGAAGCATTTGATCTTGGCGTTTTAGATGGCGTAACCACTAACCCCAGCTTAATGGCTAAAGAGGGAATAACCGGGCAAGACAACATAATAAAACATTATCTGGCAATTTGTGATATAGTTGACGCCAATGTTAGCGCCGAAGTTATTGCAACAGATTATGACGGCATCATTAAAGAGGGCTTGCAATTAGCCAAGCTTAATGATAAAATTGTGGTTAAAGTTCCAATGATCAAAGATGGCATCAAGGCTATTAAATATTTCACCTCACAGGGTATCAAAACGAATTGCACGCTTATTTTTTCGGCAGGACAAGCTTTGCTGGCTGCAAAAGCAGGAGCTACCTATGTTTCTCCGTTTGTAGGCAGGCTTGATGATGTTTCTACAGATGGCATGCAGCTGATAGAAGATATAAGGCTGATATTTGATAATTACGGTTACGAAACACAAATCCTTGCAGCATCTGTACGCCACCCGATGCATATTATCCAGTGCGCTAAATTAGGGGCCGATGTTATCACCGCTCCACTATCTGCCATAACTGCATTATTAAAACATCCTTTAACAGATAGCGGGCTTGCACAATTCCTTGCAGACCATGCCAAAGCTGCTGGAAAATAAAACAAGATTAGAAATTATAAGGCCCGCAAATGCGGGCTTTTCTATTCACGCTCCGGCCATAAGCTTTTATCAATGGATGTTATAACTTACGATTTGCTTATCATAGGTGCCGGGCCAATTGGTTTAGCCTGCGGCATTGAGGCTGCTCAAGCGGGCCTTTCTTATCTAATTGTGGAAAAAGGCTGCTTAGTAAATTCGTTGTACAACTATCCGCAGAACATGGCCTTTTTTTCAACTTCAGAAAAACTGGAAATTGGCGGTGTGCCGTTTGTATCCAATAATCCGAAACCTGTGCGTACAGAAGCACTGGAATATTACAGGCGGGTTGCAGATTCTGCACACTTAAAATTCAAACTATTTGAATCGGTAGAGAATATTAAGAAAGAAGGTGACATCTTTAGGATTAACACTTCAAAAACTACTTATCATGCTAATAACATAGTTATTGCAACCGGATTTTATGATATACCGAACCTAATGAACATCCCGGGGGAGGGCTTGCCCAAGGTGACCCATTATTATAAAGACCCGCACTTTTATGCCATGCAAAATGTAACTGTAGTAGGGGCAAACAATTCGTCTGTAGATGCAGCACTAGAAACTTATAGAAAAGGGGCATCGGTTACTATGGTTATCCGTGATAGCGAAATTGGAAAGCGGGTAAAATACTGGGTACGGCCCGACATTATCAACCGGATAGCAGAAGGCACTATCAAAGCATATTTCAATTCAGAACTTGCTGCGATACGCCATGGGGAGGTTGATATAAATACACCGGAAGGCAAAATTACCATAGCTAATGATTTCGTTTTAGCAATGACCGGATATCAGCCAAATTTTGAACTCCTGAAAAATGCCGGGCTAAATTTGTCTGCCGATGGCAAGATGTTGCCCCATCACAATCCCGAAACTTTGGAAACTAATCAGAAAGGGATTTATCTGGCTGGTGTGGTATGCGGGGGAATGGACACACATGTATGGTTTATCGAAAATTCAAGAGAACACCCGCCAAGAATAATTAACCATATACTCTCAAAAGTTAAAAACTATAGATAGTTGCTATTGCATAAGTGGCGTACTGTCTGCTTTATCAACAGCCTTGCCTTTTTCTTCACTTTTTTCTTTCGCTAAATCTTCTTCTTTTATTTCTTTTACAGAAAAGGTATTGCCCTTTAACGAATATTCCAGGATTTTTTTGCTTTCTGATGGGCTATTGTTTTGCTCATCATCTGAGAAAAGCGGAAACTCACGCCTTAATTTGCCGTCTTTTATATAAACCGAATCTTTGCCACGGTACTGTTTTTTTTTAGATGATGTAAGCTCTGGAAAGCGGATTTCCTGAGCTGTGCCTGAATCATTGTACTCATATACAAACATGTTAAATTCCGAGCCTTCTCCCTCCCCCTGTACTTGTATGAACAATTCTGTATTACCATCAGAATCCATATCCATATTCCATGCATCTTTTATTTTGCCATCCAGTTCGCCAGATATTGACCGGTATTTAAGGTGGGTTGAATCTGACCGCAATACCAGGTAAGCCCCTACAGATTTAGAGCCCCTGCCCCAGCTAAGCACATCGAGCGTTAAGCCCGGCTTAACTTCTATAGCTTTATGGAAAGTAAAAGGTTGAGGAATTTTGGCAATAGCTACTGGCTTTTGAACAGCTACAGGCACTTTATCCTGCGAACAGGAAACAAAGAATATACTGACTGCCGCCGCTATAAATTTTAAGATGCGCATAGCTTGAAATCTTTCTGAGTTATTAAGGTTGTAAACTTAACAAATAACAATGATTACGGAATTTCTGTTTTGCTCCACTAAATGATGAATGCTGAATGGGCAAAAGCCCGGCGAATTTCAAAAATAGTGCAAGTAAGCTTATATTTAATAAATTAGCTCACCCACAATTTATGACATGAAAAAATCCATCTTATTTCTTTCAGCAATTGTAATATCATTCTGTTTTGGCTTTGCATTTAAAACAATTGTAAGCAAACAAGCTACTGCCCAGGCAAAACTGAAAAGAGTAACAGGCATTGGCGGAGTCTTTTTTAAATGTAAAGACCCCAAGGCAATGCGAGAGTGGTATCAAAACCACCTCGGTTTAAATACTAATCAATATGGGGCAGTTTTTGAATGGCGGCAAGGCACTGATTCTACTAAAAAAGGCTTTTCGCAATGGAGCCCGTTTACGGAGAAGACAAAATATTTTGAACCATCCACAAAAGAGTTTATGATAAACTACAGGGTGTAAAATTTAACAGCACTAATTGCAGAACTAAAAAAAGAAGGGGTTACAATAACAGATACCATGCAAACAGTTGATTATGGCAAGTTTGTTCACATTATGGATATTGAAGGAAATAAAATAGAATTATGGGAGCCTAATGACCTTGCTTATGAAAAATTAGGAAAACAAATGGGAAGCATTACCACAAAATAAACCATTAGCTTTAACAATTAGCAGTTTCGATTAATGTTTAAAAGGATTGCTATGAGGAGGATAACAACCCACATGCTTAAAGCCTAATCCCTAAACCGCACCCCCACCTTTTTTCCCGAAATGGATTCTAACATAGGCTTGAAAATTAACTGAGCATTGTCGCGGGTTTTGCCCAAAATGTTCATTTCCATGGCATTTTCAATAAGCTTGTTTTCTGCCAGCTTATAAATATCTTCCATCATTTCCTGCCGCTGGCTGGGGAACCAGGCACCCGATAGCTCGTAAATTTTAGAACGCTGATGGTCCAGCTTGCTATAACATATTTCTGGTTTAGGAAGAAAAACAGTTACAGAATCATCTGATGTATTAATATCGGCCTTTGTTATTTTTGTGAGATCAATACAGCCCGTTACCTCGCCTGCAGCAACAAATAAAGTACGGCTGTCCGGGAGTATGGGGCGAACTTCTTTTTTTTCGATCACATCCTTCATCGAATATTTTACGAGCTCCAGTTTGCCCATATTAGTAATCTTTTCAATCATTACATCATCAGTTACAACCGTTCGTTTAGAGAAGAGCTGACTTTTGAAATAGAAGAAAATAAAAACGAGGAACAAAGCAAAAGCTACAGAAATTACAAGCGTTGTGCCTGTGCGATTGCTTGGTGTGGATGGCATTGTGTAAAGATATTAAAAAAGATGCCCGTATTCCTTAAGCCTCTCCTTTAGATGCAGCATACAGTTCATACCAATCCTGATTATCAAGTTCGATATTGAACGCATCGGCAACATTCCGGATACGCTGCTCGTTAGTTGTGCCGATCAATGGAAGCGCTCCAAGTTTTATAAGCCAGGCTACCGCGATAGATTCAATGTCTGCATTGTATTTCGAGGCAATTGCCTCCAGCCTTTCTCTTACCCTTACGGCAGGCTGATCCGTGCCGGTTGCTATGCGGCCCTCTGCTAATGGTGCCGATGCCAAGGGGCGCATATAACGTTGTTTAATATAATCTATCTGCCCGTTATCTAACGCTTTTGTGTTCAACAGGCTGAGCTCAAGATGATTGGTAACAATGGGGAGGTTTAAATATGATGCAAGCAATTGATGTTGAAATACAGAGAAATTTACCACCCCAATATGTTTTACTTTTCCCGACTCTTTTAGTTTTCGCAAGGCGAGAGCTGTTTCTTCAAGGTTGGAAATTGGATCTAAATGATCAAGCAAAAAAATATCTATGTAATCTGTGCCCAGTTTCTTCAACGAACTCTCAACAGATGCTTGAATATGCTTTGCCGATGTATCATAATGTTTTATACGAACTTGAGGCTGAGCGGCATTGGGCAATACAAGCCCACATTTAGTGAATAGCACTAAGTCCTGCCGGTTAATTGCTTTTTGGCTAAGCAGTTTTCCAAACATTTCTTCGCACTGGTAGCTCCCATAATTGTCTGCATGGTCAAAGGTATTTATGCCCAGTTCAAGGCAAAGCTTCACTATCCTCTCCATGGCAGCCAAGGGATCAGCAATTGTGTTGTCCCATCGGTAAAAACCATAAATAGCCGGTGATACTTTTGGGCCAGAGTCGCTCAGGTATATTTTTTCCATTGTGTTTCTGTTTGGCTACAATTATCGCATTTAATGTAGAAGGAAAAAAGGATTAATTGAATATTGCGCATTGCGATTGGCAACAGCTTCAGCTTTAATGCGCAATAGCGTGTTCCTTTGCAGCTAAATACCTTTCTGCCTCCAAAGCGGCCATACAACCCGTTCCAGCTGCAGTTACTGCCTGCCGGAATATTTTATCCTGAGCATCGCCGCAGGCAAAAATTCCTTCCCGGTTTGTTTCGGTGCTGTCGGGCTTGGTTATTAAGTACCCGGTCTCGTCCATATCAAGCCAGCCTTTAAAAATAT
>JAYVNR010000339.1:0-8255 GCA_043758305.1 Pedobacter sp.
CACCAATCTGTTGAAGAACAGCGTGGCACAGAATATGAAAAGAAAATAGACCAGATTGCACAGGTTAAAAAAGACTTGGATGGAGAGCGGCAACGGCTAAACGACGAACGCGTTGAGGAAAAGGAAGCCCGTTTTTTAAAAATGAAAAGACAATGGCTGGAGCATGAAACGGGCGTAGCACAGGCTTTAAAAACACTGTGCCAGAAACATTTGATCAGCTATTTGGAAAAAGTGCCGTTTAAAGGCAGCCCAGACAATACGGTGGAGATTTGCGGGGAGTTTATTGTTTTCGATTCTAAGTGCCCTTCTAACGACGACCTGATCAATTTCCCGAAATACATACGGTCGCAAACCGAATTGGTTAAAAAATACATCAACCAGGAAAACGTAAAAAAGGATATTTTTTTAGTAGTGCCTTCCAACACCATTGAAAACATTCCGCAGCTAACCTATAACATGGGAGATTATACGGTTTTTGTAATCACCAAAGATTCGCTTGAGCCTGTGCTGCTTTCTATGAAAAAACTTGAAGAGTACGAATTTGCCAACCAATTAAGCCCGGACGAGCGTGACAATATTTGCAGGGTGCTTGGCAAGTTTGCACATACAACCAAAAGAAAAATACAGATAGACCAGTACTTTGCTTCGCAGTTTATCAGCCTGCTGGTAAAATGCAAAGACGACCTTCCTGCGGAAATTTTAGATCAGGTTATAGAATTTGAAAAGGCAGAAAGGCTTAATCCGCCAACAGAAAAGAGGTCGAAACAAATCCTGACTAAGGAACTAGCCGACAGGCATGTTTCTTTAAATACGGAAGCGCAAATAAGGGAAATCCAGATCCCGCATAATTTTGAAGAAGTTAAACTGCTATAAGCCTTAGCCAATTCTATATTGACGCATTTTCATTTGTCGGAAATTTTATATCATCCGCTCATTGCAGATCATGTATTAATTGCTGCTGAAAATTGAGCCGGTTATTTCTTGTTCTATGTTAAGATTCCAAAACCGCTTTAAAGGTAATTTTGCGGAACATAAAATCAAACCATATTAAGATGAAAAAACTGATTTTAACAAATCCCGAAAATCTTACAGCCCTTATTGCCCGTCTGGCTTTAGGCATTGTGCTCATTCCCCATGGTGCGCAAAAACTGTTAGGCTGGTTTGGCGGATATGGCTTTACCGGAACAATGGGCTTTTTAACTGGCAGTGCAGGCTTACCTTATATTTTGGCGGTATTAGTTATCCTGATTGAATTTTTTGGTGCCCTGTTTTTAATATTAGGCTTTTTAACACCTATAGCAGCATTCGGTGTATTAGCGCTTTTTATGGGCATAGTGGTTACGTCGCACATTAATAACGGTTTTTTTATGAACTGGAGCATGACAGCAAATAAAGGCGAAGGGTTGGAGTATTTTATACTTCTTTTCGGACTGGCTATCATATCGCTGATTGCAGGTGGCGGAAAAGCCAGTATAGATTCGGCTTTTACAAAAAGCAACGTGTAGCAGATTGCTGATGGATATGAATATTGGTCAGATCACCAGATTGTGATGGACACATTATCTGAATTTAATAGATCAACAATAGTTTAGGCAAAGAAGCCATGCTCGCTATTCCAACTCCGGAACATTATTTGCCACTCATGTACACCCTAGGCTTAAAAACAGCTAAAGAAGACAGCGTTCTTTAGTGATAAGGCTGTAGGAGGGTCACTAACCATGACTTCGGTAAAATTGGGATAAACATCTTTTCAATATTTCTTTCTATTCACTTTAAAAATTAGGTATTTATTAATTTTTTAGGTGAATAATCTTTATAAATTGAAATATTTTAAATTTTTATTGCATTTTCGCTAAATTGCTATCCTGTTTTTTATAATCTATGGCAGATTCTTCATTTTTTGATTCATATATAACTTCTTCCAACGTTTGGGACGAAATGTTTGATGATAAGTCAGCTATCAGGAGCCAATATCAGAAGGTGATCAATTACCTTTCCAAAGAATCGAGCGAAGCGCTCAATAAAAAAGAGGAATTGGCTAAAAGGCTTTTTCTTAGCCAGGGCATCACCTTTACCGTTTATGATAGCGGCGAGGGAATAGAAAAAATTTTTCCTTTTGATATTATTCCCCGCATTATAACGGCTAAAGAGTGGGCTTTTATAGAAAAGGGCATCAAGCAGCGCATCAATGCGCTTAACCATTTTTTAAAGGATGTTTACAGCAACCAGTTTATTATCAAAGATGGCATTGTGCCCATCGAAATGATATATTCCTGTCCGCATTTTATCCGGGAAATGTATCAGGTTGCCGTGCCATACGACATTTACGTTCACATTGCCGGGATAGACCTTATCCGCGACAGTGATGGCACATTTTACGTTTTAGAAGATAATTTGCGCACGCCCTCGGGCGTAAGCTATATGCTAGAAAATCGGGAAATTACCAAGCGCTTGTTCCCTGATTTACTGCCCCAATGCCGGGTGAGAAGCGTAACAGAGTATGCTAGCATCCTGTACAAAAACCTTATGTCGCTTTCGCCGAGGCAGATTTCTAACCCAACTGTAGTATTGCTTTCGCCGGGCATTTATAATTCAGCGTATTTTGAGCATACCACTTTAGCACGTTTAATGGGCGTAGAACTGGTTGAGGGCCGCGATTTGGTTGTTAACAATCATAACGTGTACATGAAAACCACTACCGGCCTGCAGCAGATAGATGTAATATACCGTAGGGTTGATGATGATTTTATAGATCCGCTGGTATTTAATCCGAATAGCATTTTAGGCGTGGCGGGAATTATGAGCGCTTACCGAAAAGGCACGGTGGCTATTGTAAATGCAATTGGCAACGGCGTTGCTGATGATAAAGCCATTTATGTGTACGTGCCCGAAATGATACGCTATTACCTGAACGAAGAGCCCATACTGAAAAATGTGCCTACTTACCAATTGGGCAATCCAGATGAAAAGGATTACGTTTTTGAGAACATACACAACATGGTAGTGAAAAAAACCAATGGCAGCGGAGGCTATGGCATGTTAATGGGCTTCTCGGCAACCGATGAAGAAATAAACGACTACAAAAAAGAAATATTAAAAGATACCCGGCAGTTTATTGCCCAGCCTACCATCAATCTTTCTGCCGCACCATGCTATATGCAGGGAAAACTACAGCCGAGGCGCATAGACTTGCGCCCCTATGCTGTGTGCGGCCCTGACGGGATTGAGATTGTGCCTGGTGGATTGACCCGCGTTGCTTTACGCGAAGGTTCGCTTGTGGTGAACAGTTCGCAGGGCGGAGGAAGCAAGGATACCTGGGTATTGGCGTAAAAATAAGTCAATAGTCAATAGTTTTCAGCCCGCAGCCCAATTGGCTTGGCTACAAACTATAGACCATATACTAAAAAAATGTTAAGTAGAGTTGCAGATAGTTTATACTGGCTAAGCCGATACATAGAGCGCAGCGATGGCATTTTGCGGATGTTGAAAATCAACTACGCTACCTCGCAGGATGCTGTGCATGAATTTACATGGCGCCCTGTTATAAAAATTTTTGCCGGGCTGGAGGATGAGCATATCAGCGAGATAGAAAAAGATAGCCGTGCAGTTTTGCAATACATGGTCACCGATAAAGAAAATCCTTCCTCAATCGTTAACATAATCACGCATGCTCGCGAAAATGCCCGAAGTGTCCAGGATCATATTACAAAAGATTTGTGGCAATGCCTTAACGAATATTACCACGTTGTAAAAAACCCCAATCTCAGCACATCGCTTTCAAGGGAGGATCCAATCACTGAACTTGATTCATTGATAAGGCAGGTAATGCTTTATTATGGCACAGCAGAAGTAAGCATGGCCCGAGGCGAGGGCAGCAGCTTTATGCGCATAGGCAAATATCTGGAGCGGGGCATCCAATCTATTGATGTGCTTGATTTAAAGTTTGGATGGATTGATAGCAACCCGGACTTGCTTACTGACATCAGTTTCTGGAAACATCTTCTCCAATCGCTGGGAGGGTATGAGCTTTACTTAAAAACCTATCGGCAGGGCTTTGAAGCAGAAAATGTTCTTGAACAGGTTGTGCTTAATAATGATTTTCCACGCTCGGTAATTTATGCTATCAATCAGCTGCAGCGATATTTTGAGCGGCTGAACAGCGAGCGGAATCTGGATAGTTACAGGCACCTGCTTTTCCTTATCGGAAGGCTGCAAAGCCGGGTAAAATACAGTTCGGTCCAAAGCATTCGCCAGGAAGGCCTTCACGATTATTTAACTGCCTTAAAAACCGAACTGTTCGGCATAGGCAATGCGCTAAGCAAGCACTATTTCGCTTATTCATAAAAAATACGCAATTAATTTATGCCGAAATTTAAAATACAGCATCTCACAACTTACACATATCAGAGCCCGGTACGCGATAGTGCCAATAGTATCATCCTGTACCCTATTCAGGATGAGCATCAGGATGTTTTAAACCACGAAATGAAAATTACCGGAGATCCTGTAGTTGATATTTACCGTGATTATTATGGAAATGAAGTGGGCAGTTTTACCTATAGCGATCCTCACAGCGAAATGAGGATTTACTCAAGCGTTGATGTGACCACCACCCCACGGCCTCTTCCTCAGGATGATATTTTTGCAAACCTGCAATGGGATGAACTGGCAATTGTGCGCAATAAGGTACCTTATATAGATTATTTAAAACAAGAATATTTTGACGGCCTTAAAGAGCTTCATGATATTATTGATGCAGAAAGAAATATCAGCCAGACACCTTATCAGGCGGCATTGCATTATTGCAAATATGTGTATGATAATTTCACTTACATACAGGGCGTAACCAGTGTAGAAAGCACGTTAGATGATGTTTGGCAATTAAAAGCAGGCGTTTGTCAGGATTTTGCCCACATACTGTTAGTGATGCTTAGGTCTGTAGATATTCCCGCAAGGTATGTTAGCGGTTATATTTGTCCCAACAAAAATGGCATGCGAGGCGAGGGTGCCACTCATGCATGGGCAGAAGCGTACATCCCTACCTATGGCTGGCTCGGGCTTGACCCAACAAATAATTGCGTAGCCAGCGAAACACATGTAAAATTAGCGGTTGGCAGAAATTTCTCAGATTGCTCGCCCGTGAAAGGAGTTTACAAAGGACCGCTGGACCATGATCTTAAAGTATCGGTTATGGTATCATACGAAGATGGCTCGACTACCGAAGAACATATACCTGAAATTACTGATGCAAAGCCAGTAAACGAATTTGCCAAAAATAGCTATATGCGCCATATGCTCCTCATGCAACAGCAACAGCAACAACAACAATGATAATAATTGGAGCATTTTGCTACTTTTGCCTGCCTAAAAAATTTGTGTGAAAGATTATCGTCTCTTATCGGAGGTTAGAAAAGATATTGCAGGTGGAACCTTGTCCTTGCCACAACTGCTTAACCATTATTTGCAGCGTATAAGAGAAGAGAGCCATTTAAATGCTTTTATAGAAGTATTTGAGGAGGAAGCAAAAGTCGAAGCTATAGAGATAAATAAAAAAATCCTTAATGGCACTGGTGGCAAATTAGCAGGCCTTATTATTGGGATAAAAGATATTATCTGTTATAAAGGTCATGGCATTTCAGTCGGTTCCAGGATACTAGAAAATTATAAATCCATTTATTCCGCAACCGTTATAGAGCGTCTTTTAGCTGAAGATGCCATCATAATTGGCCGCCTGAATTGTGATGAATTTGCGATGGGCGGCTCAAATGAAAATTCCTATTTCGGGCCGGTAAAAAACTTTGCCGATAATACAAAAGTCCCTGGTGGCTCCTCGGGCGGATCTGCAGTGGCTGTGCAAGCAGGGCTTTGCCTTGCGGCATTAGGCACAGATACCGGAGGCTCTGTTCGGCAGCCTGCAGCGTTTTGTGGCGTGGTTGGAGTAAAACCTACTTATGGGAGAGTTTCCCGGCATGGCGTGGTAGCATATGCATCTTCGTTTGATCAGGTAGGCCCTTTGGCCCGATCGGTTGAAGATGCAGCTTTAATCTTAGAAGTAATAGCCGGCCCGGATGAATATGACAGCACAGCTTCATTAAAGCCAGTCCCGCCTTATTCTAAAAATTTGACGATGGAGGGCAAAAAAAGGATAGCATATATACCTGAAGTCCTAGCTTCTGAAGGCCTTGATCCGGAAATCAGAACCATGGTAGACAATGCCATTGCATGTCTCAGAGCCGAAGGGCATACAGTTGAACCAGTATCTTTCCCCTATTTGGAATATGTTGTGCCAACCTATTATATCCTTACAATGGCCGAAGCTTCATCCAACCTTGCCCGGTATGATGGCATTCATTACGGCTATCGCAGCCCAAATGCAACAGACTTAGAGTCTACTTATAAAAAATCTCGTTCAGAGGGGTTTGGGGCAGAGGTAAAACGGCGTATTATGCTTGGCACATTCGTGCTTAGCGCAGGCTATTATGATGCTTATTATGCAAAGGCTCAAAAAGTACGCAACCTTATCCGTAAAAAAACAGAAGAAATATTAAAGGAGCATGATTTTATTATTTTGCCAACTACACCAACTCCCGCATTTGGGTTAGGAGAGAAAATGCACGACCCTGTTACCATGTACCTTGCCGATATTTTTACCGTACAGGCATCATTAGCAGGTATTCCGGCAATATCTTTGCCCGTGAGCAATAATGCCGCAGGTTTGCCGTTAGGCTTACAGTTTATCGGGAAACGATTTGGGGAAATCGACCTGTTGGCCTTTTCTAAATATTTTTTAGAAATAGCAACCAATGCGGTATCTGTATAAGCTATGAGTTAGGCTTTTTTTATTGGGGATATGATTAAGAAATTGCTGGTTACGGCTGTTGCCATGTTTAGTATTGCGGTTTTTTCGATAGACGCAAGCGCCCAACAAAATCCCGGTATTTCCAAATCAGTAACATTCACACCTCAGAAAAATACACAAGACTCTCTTCCGCTAGCCAGCACCGAATTATCTCCCCGGCAACAAGAATACAAAAACCGCCTTGATTCTATACAATCAACTGTGCCACTGGTTTATAATGCCTACGTACAGAAATATATAGACATTTATGCAAGCCGCAGCAAACAGATTGCTAAAGCTTTGGGCCTTTCAAAATATTATTTTCCAATTTTTGATAATGGCTTTAAGCAATATAATATCCCCGAAGAAATCAAATTTCTTTCAATAATAGAATCGTCGCTTAATCCGCTTGCCATATCTCGCACAGGAGCTACCGGGCCCTGGCAATTTACGCTGAACACAGCAAAAGGCTATGGCCTTAAAATGGATGAATATGTAGATGAGCGGCGTGATCCGGTTGCTGCCAGTTATGCCGCGGCAAATTATTTACGAAATGCATACACCACGTTGGGAGATTGGCTGCTGGCAATCGCATCCTATAACTGTGGCGAAGGTGCAGTAGCACGGGCTATTAAAAAAGCTGGCAATGTTTACGATTTTTGGGCTATAAGGGAATATTTGCCCGTAGAAACTCAAAATTATGTGCCAGCATTTATTGCCACAACGTACATTATGAACTATTATGCCCAACATAATATCGTGCCCGATACTGCATTTTCTCCAAAAACGGCACTGTTTCAAATTGATAAGTTTATTTCGCTGGCTGGAGTTGCCAAAGCAGCAAATGTAGATGTGAAGTTGTTGGCAGTATTAAATCCTCTTTACAAAACAGATATTATAAATGGCACTGCCGAAATGCCCAAGTCCCTTGTACTGCCCGAATTAGATGCGGCCTACTATCCGGCAGTTTACGAAGCTATCAACAATCCTATGCAATTGACGGACAGTGCCTTTACTGCTATAGTTTCTCAGCCCCAAACCCCAGTTGACGCTTCTATTAAAAAACCTTCTGATAAAAGAACCCTCACTTACAAAGTTAAACAAGGCGATACCCTCACAGGAATTGCCGAAAAGTTTGAAGGTGCAAAAGTTTCGGAAATTAAAGCCAACAACCGTTTACGTAATTCATCACTGCAGGCGGGTATGATTCTGAAGATCAATTAAAGATAATTGGATATTATTGTTTGTGATAATCCGTAAGGCAGAAGAAAAATATTAGAACTAGCTGCACAATTTAAAGTGCTTGCCATAATTGGTCCCCGGCAATCGGGCAAAACCACCATTGCCAAGAAGCTTTTTAACCACAAGCCATACGTTTCTTTAGAAAATCCCGATACCCGGACTTTTGCAGTTCAGG
>JAYVNR010000340.1:0-2623 GCA_043758305.1 Pedobacter sp.
GGATTTCTGTGCGATACAAAAAAGTTCTTCATGGTTTATTGATGCACAATTTTCACCTTGGCTGTATCTGGCAAGCCATAATTGCCTGTACTTATAATCCGGTCTGTTCCTGAAAAAGCAGGAGAGAGTATTTCAACCCTGTCTTGCAGTTCTATGCCTTTGGTAACAGGGACTTTAATTGCTGTTGTATCATTTATCAGTTTCATCACCCAAAACTCCTGCTCTGCTTCATCTGTAAGCACGGCAGTTTTAACAATTGATGTAGCGCTTGCCTTGGCAGATTTTAAGACTTTTACTTTGGCTATCAACCCTTCTGGTATAGCTAAACGGCTATTAATGTGGATAGCAAAGCGCTGGGTTTGAGAAGCAGAATCAACACTGGGAAGCGATGATGATACACTTCCATTGATGTGCTTGCCATCGGGCAAAATAAGCTCTACCGAATTTTGGTTTTTAACTATACTGGCTTGTTCGTAGGGCACATCTACCAGAAAAACAAAGCTATTGGCATTGCTTATCACCGCTAATTGTTCTCCTTCCTGTACATAATCGCCTTTTTGATGGCTTAGCTCGCTTACATATCCACTTGCATTAGCACGGATAGTGGTTAAACCTGTAAATTTAAAGCTGGGGTCTAATTTGTTAATGGAGTTCCCTATGGCACGTGCTTCTTTTGTTATTAAGGTAAACAGCGTTTGCCCAGCCGAAGCATATCCGCCTTTTTGAGCACGTTGGGCTTGTATGTACCCGTTTGAACTGGCTTTTACCACGCTTTTTTGCATGTAGCTGGAGGTTGCATTCAATTCAATAAATTCTTGTATAGGTGCCGAGCTAATGGTAGTAACGCTAACCGGAGTTTGAGGCTTAACTTCGGTTTCTGTTTCTGTTGTAGTGGAAGTACTGCATGCAGATATTGCCAATACAAAAGCAAAAAACCAAAAAAATAATATTTTCATATAGCGCTATTTAATGATTCCAGTAGTTTAACTGATTAATAAGTTCTAAGCGTGTTATATTGGTTTGCCGAAGCACATTTTGTGAATCTAAATAATTTTTTATGGCAAGTATATAATCAGCAACTGTAATATCTCCTGTCTGCAATAATTTCCCATCTACATGTATCAGGCTTTCGGTAAACTTTATTTGCTCGTTGATTTTGCTGAACAGGCTTTCTGATTGCTGCAACTGTTGCCTCAGCTGTGCTATTTGCTGGTTATATTGCCCAAAAAAATAATCGCGGTAGCCAATGCGTGTTTGTTCCTGAATAGCTAATTTACTGTATTGAAGCTTACGCTGATGGCCATCATAAATTGGAACAGCTACCGTAAAACCAAAACTGGTGCCGAAATTTTTATATGGCTGGTCTATAAAAGAAGAATTATAGCCTCCGTCGGCATATACTCCTACCTGAGGGCGGTAATTTAAATCTATAGCCTGTCTGTTGTTCAAAATTCGCAAGCTGTCTATTTGATATTGTTTGGCAAAAATGCTTTGATTCAAGGCACTTGCAATGCTAATATCCAGTTTAGGTTCTGCTAAACGGACAGAGTCTGTGCTTCTTATGCCGCTTGAATAATTAAGTGCGGCAATATTATTCAAATGGGCGATGCGATTTTGGCTCATTTGAAGTTCCTGCTGTTTAAGCACAACCAGAAATGCCAGATAATCGCTTTGCTTGTACACGCTTTGCTGAGTAAGTTTTTTTAAGATAATTTCCTCTTCCTTTAAAAGATGGTTTACCTGCGCATCAAAACTATTTTGTAGTTGGCTGGCATACGCGGCTATGTATTGAGTGATGACATTCCGGCGGATGTCCTGTTGGGAGATTTTTGCAAGATTTGAAACAGAATCTGTGCCCAGGTTTAATCCCTGTACCTGATTGTTGATACGGCTCTTGCCGAGAAGAGATTGGTTAACCGTAACAAGTGCATTGAAAGTGTGGCCATTTGACAGTGCTTCATCATACCCAAAGCCATGTATAACGGGAGCGTATGTACCGGTAGAGTTAAACCCTATATGAGGCTTATAATTTGATAGGATTAAAGCGCTGTCTAACTTATTCAATAAAAGCTGGTTATTAAGGTCTTTTAGAAGCGGGCTGTTGCTATTTGCAGTTTGTATATAATCTTCTATGCTTCTTTCCTGCGAAAAAGCCGAGATAGATAAGCATATCAGGCAGCAATTAAAAAGGGAAAAAAGTATAATGCTATTTGCTCTTGCCACTTGTAGAAATAATTAAAATATATTCTTTCGATTTACACCCTTTGCTAATAAAAAACTTCCGGCATTTTATGCCTTGATACTTATACTTACCCCCCTATCAAGCTCACTTTTATATTCATTGCAACACTTAACAATACTTATAGGCTTATGTTTGTATCATAAAACCTGCCTATGCCGCTTATAAGCCCAATAAAGCTTGTCACCTATATAGGTTCAAGCTTACTGCTAAATATTGAAGACATTCTGTAGCACTACAATCAAAACATAACAGTAAAAGAATGAATGCCATTAAGGTATTTATACATCAGCTGGTATGAATAGTAGTTGCAAATCTGTTTGGATATAGATAAGCCCAAGCCCATACCTTCAGACCCACTGTCTTTATTAAACCGTTCAAAAA
>JAYVNR010000341.1:0-8159 GCA_043758305.1 Pedobacter sp.
CTCGCAAAAACGCAAGTTTAGCAGCGCCTATAGCTCAGTTGGTTAGAGTAGAAGACTCATAATCTTTTGGTCCCTGGTTCGAGCCCAGGTGGGCGCACAAAATTTCGTAAAAACAGCCTTTACAGTACCGTAAAGACTGGTTTTTACTTGCCGCCGTACTTGCCGCCGGCACCTTTAAACGAGTCAGATTATAGTTTTTAAAAAGCGGCCTTGCCGCCTAACTGACTTGTATGCAAAACTTTCTTCAGAAAATTACCTGTACGCTCGCTATCAGGCGCAGCAAAGCCAAATTGCAATCTGTTCCTTATGGAAATATTGTGATCCAGGTAGTGATAGATGGCGAAGCCGACAGGATTCCGCTGAGCATTAATTGGCCATTAGATAAATTCAATAAAAAAACCGGGCAATTGCTCCCCAGGTTCAAAGACGATGAAGAGGAAGCTCATAGGCAAAACCTACTTTGCCAGAACGAGCTTGGCAAAGCCAGCAAACTTGCCTTGCAGTACTACACGGCAGAAAAGATTGTAGCTCATAAAGAATTCAAACAATCGCTTAACAGATTTGCCAGCAGGGAAGATGTGCTGATATATATGCAAGAGAAAGGGCCTTATCTGGTACGCGAAGGCTTGGTATCCGGAGCAACCGGCAAAAAGTACGTAACCTGCCTGAATAGGCTGGAAAAGTATTTTGAAAGCGCAGACCGTTGGCGGTTCAATACAGTTAAACTAGAAAACATTTTAAAGTTTGATTCGTGGATCCGGCGGCAGCCGGAATGGGGGCATAATACAGCTTGTGCTACTATGCGGGTGCTGCACAAGTTTTTTAAATGCGCTACAGCTGATGGCATCCCTTTTAATGATCCTATGGATAGCTATGCCATGCCTGAATTTGCCGATGGTATACGAGATATACCCACGCCTACAGAATATAAAACACTGCTCAATGCCTATAAAAATGGCAACCTCACCGAACATGAAAAAGATGTGGTGCTGCGCTACCTGTTATCGTGCAATAGCGGCTTGCGAAAATCTGACATTGAACAACTGGATACCCGGCTGCATATAAAAGGCAATGTGCTGCGCCTAACTATGCACAAAACTGCACGGTTTGGCAAGGCTGTAGAATACCAGCCACCGGCATATTTTTTTGAATTGATCGGCAAAAGAAAGGGCAAACTATTTGCGCCAATGGAAAGCGCCTTGTTAAATAAAACGCTACGCAAGGTTTTTGAGCGAAACGGCGGTGAAACCTATTTAAAATTCCATTCCGGGAGGGATTTTTTTGCCTCTCGGGTTATTGAGTCAAATGGCAATATAAAAGACCTGCAGGATATACTGGGGCATGGAAATATTAAATACACTATGATCTACGTAAAAATGGGGAGGCGCACAAAAGATGCTGTAATGAAAACGTTTAACCAGATAAATAATTGATCTGGTATTAGTAGGGAGGTGTTAATCCATACTTATAATAAAGTTTAACTCTTCCACTGCTTATGGCGCTTTTGATTTCTAAGTCACAATAGCTACCATGATTTCGGATTGTTTGGAATCTATCTTCATTAAAAGAAACTTTTTTTAAATGATGAGTAACAAGCCATTTAGCATACAATTGATCAGCTTTTTTTGAAACAGCCTTTGTAAAGTAATCGGATCCAATAGCTTCTTTTCCATATTTGACTTGCATAATGATATCAGCTTCAATATAATTTAAATCATCCTTTAGAACGGCTTCGCAAAAGCTGTTAAAACCATGCTTTCGATAAACTACATTAAGGCTATCTGCATAATGGTCCACTTGATCAGTATCGGTACTGTTGTTTATTATAGAGTCAATTCCTTTTACAGCTATTACGCCTTGGCTTGTTTTTTTTTCATTACAGGCAAGCAAAGTGATAATAAAAATTAAATAAATAAATTTCATTGACTAATGTTTTTCGTAAACTTTTTTACCGCTTTTACTATAATGATAGTGACCACCCCGTGGGCCTACAAAGGACTCTCCAGTCTGTTTTGAGTTATCTGAACTGGTCTTTTCGATAGCCGGTCCCTTTGTTGAGTTGGGTTCTTTAACGGCACTTTTAGTGTTCTGATCTTCATGCAAATAGCAATAGCCGCTGGCATTTAATGTCTTGTTTTTACATTGAATGCCTTTTTTTGTTAATCCGGAACATTGTACAGAGCCTTGTGCGTTTGAAAAAGTAATGCACAGCAGTACAAGACAGAAGGATAATAGAAATTTTTTCATCGTGATTAGTTTTGGTGCAACTAATCTAACAAACTTTTACGCATTCACATCATTCCTGATCTGTACCCTTTTGGCTTCGCTTGTGTCATAATCTGTATGGGAAAAAATTACTTTTTTATCGTTGGCAGATTTTTGCGCTTCTATCACGCCGCCAAGTAAAGTTTCTAACCTTCTAAAATCATAGCCGTTTTGTTGCGGGCCAGTAGTGTTAGCCCCTGCACTTTGTATTGCTCCCGGGCCCTGCCGTTGCAATGCCTCCAGCGAACCAATAATATTAGCCGTATACGGGTTGCGCAGCATAGCGCCGCTTGCAATCCACTCGCCGTCTTTTTCGCCTGCAATATATTTGCCATTAAATAAGGTGGGCGTAGTTACATAGCCCTGTGCATTGTTGCTTTGCTTTAGGCTGGTAAAACCGCCTGCTGCAAATTCCGGTGTTTTTTGGTTCATAATTGTAGTTACTCCGGCAGCAGTGGCAATTGCTATAAGCGGTAAGGTGAAGGGTGCAGCCAACGGATTTTTCCACGCAGCAATAGCGGCTATTGCACCGTTCATAATGGCTTCTTCCAGATGTGCCATGCGGTCTGCCTTCCAAGCTTTAAGCTTAATAGCTCGCTGTTGCCTATCATATTTTGCGTTTATTTCAGCCTTTTGCTTTTCTGTAAGATGCTTATTTGCAAGCTCAGCATTTCGTTTTTTATCTATCGATGCCAGTTCTGCATCTTCATTTGCCTTACGGTTATTAGCACCGATGGAAAATATTGCATTGCTAATTACCTGGGCGCTTTCCCGGTAAAAATCCTTTCGGCCTTGTGCTCGTTCATTATCTTTAGTTTTTTCCTTATCAGCAGCATCGGTGTAGATTTTAGTTTTTGCATCTGCCCATTTTTGATAAATAGAAGTAGTATCAAACCCGAATTTATCAGCCATTAAAATCAGGTGTTCATACAACTGATCTACCGCCAGTTCTTCCTTTGCTGCATCGCTCAGCGTAGCCTGGTAAATTTCTTCTCCAGCATCCAGCTTCTCTTTTAATAGCGCAGCGGTTTTTTCTTTAGCCAGTTTTTCTGCCTCGGCTACTTGTTTTTTCATTAAGGCAGTAAAATCCTGCGCCTCCAGGTTGTCTATTTGAGCTAATGCTTCACGGTTGCCTTTGGCTTCGGTGCGGAGCTTTGCATATTTTTGCTGTACAGCTTCTACTTCTGCGTCGTTCTTTTCAAGGCTGGCTATAAAAAGTTCTTCCTGTATTTTTAACAGGTCTTTAGCTAAATCGTCAGCTTCTTTTTTGGCTTTATTAGCCGCTTTTTTACGCTCCGCTTCGGCTTTTTTTGCAGCAGATTCTTGTTCTTTGCTCATAAAGTTGCCTGGTGCGCCAACTAAGGTTTTTTCAGGAGGTGCGGCGGAAGCTGCTGGCGTACCCCAGCTTTCCCCGTTAAGCTCAGCTAGGTTAAGCTTTGCGCCTTTCAATAAATTATCTAGCTCAACCATTTTCTTTACCTCTGATGCAAGCTCTTCATTTGACATTTTCATATGCATGCCAACTCCGCCGTAAGCTCCGCCAGAAATATACTTTTCTTTACTGTTTACTAATTTATTTTGCAATTCAAACTTGCTTTGCATTAGTTTAATTTCATCTTTTTGAGCAATAATAGCCTCCTGATTTTTATAGCGCAACAATAATTTTTGCTGTTCAATGTACTCTTTTGCCTTTGTGGTGTTGATACCCATTGCATTGCCTAGCGCATCCCACTGGGTTACAGCAAGCGGGATGGTGCCCGCTATTTGGCTGATTATTTTTTTAAGTTCCGACTGCTCTGTTTTATTCAACTTGCCTTTTTTTGTCAACTCTTCATGCCGGGCAATAAGCGGGTTCATTTTTGTTTCAAGCGAATCTACCTCGCCTTTTTGTTCAGCATACGCACCAGCAAGCTTTTCAGCTTCGCTTCGAGTATCGGCCATAGCTCCAATCAAGCCTTCAAAAAAGCCCATTATTGCGCTCTTGTCCCACCAGCTGGCAAAACGCTTGCTCAGCTTCTCCATGTTGGCAGCCAGGTTATTGTTCTTCAGGTTAAACTCGCTCATGATAGAGCTGGTTTCTGTAATGGCTGTGCCTGCCAGATCTACACGTGCTTTCAACAAATCTGTATTGCCAGATAGTTTAGATATTACCTCCATAGCTCCGCTGGCTTCTATGCCCATGCTTTGCAATGTTTCGGCAAAGCGTGTAGAGCTGCTGCTGCTTTGGCCTGCAGCTTTTACTACCTGGATAAATGCTCCGTACAAATCTGTGTCGAGCTTTTTCTTGAATGTATCAGTGCTCACTCCGGCAACCCGGGCAAAATCATCCACATGCGTAAGCATCTTTTGCAGGATTTTTGTTACTGCGGTGCCGCCCCGCTCAGATTCCACATTCAACTCCTGTAGGGTAGCCGATAAGCCCAAAACCTGCGCTGTGGTCAAACCCATTTGGATGCCTGCACCGCCAATGCGGTTGGCAATATCTGCTACTACTGGCCCTGTGGCTGCACCCGTTGCGCCAAGCTCGTTTAGGGCATTGCCAATGTGGAGCATGTCTTGGCCAATGTTATCGCTTTTGATATCTTTAAAAATGTTGCGGAGCTTTCCTGTAACATCTGCAACCTCGCTTGCGCCGCCTAAAAACTCATCGCCCAGGGCAACATTCAATTTATCTACCGAAGATGTAAAGCCCAGGATATCTTCTTTGGCAATACCCAGCTGCCCGGCAACTACTGCAATTTCTCGCAAGTCTTTTGCGGGGGTGCGTGTATCTATTTTTTTTAGCTCAGAATTGAATACGGCAACCTCTTTTCCAGACATGCCCGTAGTTTTACGGATATCGGCAAACGAATCGCTTAATTCGCCCATTTTAGAAAGCATGTTGGGGATGAAGCTCATTAAGCCCTGTATTGCACTTGTCATGAAATTGCCTCCAACTACACCAATGGCGGTAGAGCCTATTTGGCTTTTCACTTTTTCCCAAGTGCTGATCTGCGTTTTCATCCCTGCAGTCATGGCCGCTTGGGCAGCCGTTACTTTCTTTAGCTCGCCTACTTTTTTTGCATAAAGCGCAGGGTCATCTGCTTCGTGCATTTTCATCACCTCCCGGCGCAAAGCGATTACCGATGTGGAAATTTCTTTGAGAGATGTTTTAGCCTGCTGGCCATTGATCACCAGGTCTATGATCGCTTTTTCTTCTTGGTTCATTATAAAATGTAGTTAACGGTAATGCTTTGATTTAATGCGGATTCAACTTCAACAAGTAAGTTGATCTGGTACTCCTTTGCTAAAATTTCACGCAGCCTGATCAACTCGTGCGTTTTTGTTTTGCTGTACCAGGGCTTTTTTCTTCGCCCGGTGCGGTCTCTTGATCTTTTGCCATCACTGCTTTGAGAATAAGCCTGCTGGTTATAGTTGACCCCTTTGCCTACGCCCATATCAACCATGCGGCCGTAAGCGGCGAAGGTAATCTGCGCTTTGTCAATATTGCCACCAGTATAGAAAAGAGCCTTTTTAAACGAATTCCACAGTTCGCCAGCCCTTACGCCACCGTGCCTGCCTCTTTTTTCAAAACCTACTTTATTTTTTTGCAATGAATAGTGGAATCTGTCAATAGCGATATCAAGGAAATTTTCCAGAACTCCCCTCAGGTTGATGCGCTCGTGCAGGTTGGCTATGTTATCCATTTAATAGTAGTTAGTTTTAGTATAAAGTATTTAGACACCCTTCGAGTGCCTAAGGGTGACGTTTCATCGTATCACCTTATAATCTCCCGTTGGGCTGTCTAGCAGCAGCCAGTAACGATGTTCTTCTGTATTTGCCCGTAAGCCATTGTGATTAAAATAATACGCGGTCTGGTTAGCTTTAGCCCAAGAGGTTCCATCTGCCAACTCGGTTATTAGTTTTTGGCTTATAAACCTATTGTTGGTGCCGTGGAAGCTCTCCTGTATTTTTAATGGCAAAGCGGTTACGCTACGGGGCTGTGCCATTGCCTGATCGTAATAAAAATAAAATACAAGGTCTATGGTGGTGCTGCTTGGCTTTCTGCTTTCCACGATGTTTTCCTGCACCATTTTAACCCACACCTCTCCGGCGTTTACGTTTTGCCCGGCAGAAATATCTACAAAGGCACTAATATCTGCCGCCTGGGCATTGTAGTACGGGTATACCGAAAGCTTCCCGGAAATAAGCCTACGGTTGCCATCGGCGGTAAATTGCAGCTTATCCATCAGCGCCTCTAAGTGGATGCCGTCTTTTCCGGCAAAACGTACCTTCTTTAATGGCGAAAGCGATTTTAAAACTTGAACAGGCATTAAAGCTTCCAGCTCTACGCGTTCTGTGCGCAAAAAGAACTGGTACCAAATTTTATGATAGCGGTTTAAAATGCCGTTCTCTCCGCCTAGCCAAAGGCTATCGCAAATGGAGAGTGGCGTGGTTATATCTGTGGGATCTATGGTAGTGCCGTCGCTGGTGGCAAGGGGAAAGGTGTTGCCTGCGCTATTTGGCTGCAAGCCCCGGAAGCTGAGCAAGGTGAACGCAAATTCATTGCGTCCCCAGCCATCGGGGTTGTGCGCCTGGCTTCCTTCTGCATGTGCGCTGTAAGCGTTGCCCGTTTGCCGAATGAGCGGGATGCGCCAGTAGGGCAAGCCTGTGGCGTTGTGCTGCACGGTGCGCATAAACGTAGTGCCGATGGGCAATTGCTCCTGCTTTGGCACTTTATCTTGCCCAATGAAGAAACTTTTTACGTAGGGATAAATTTTAAACGCATCGTCTGCCGGGTCAAAGCCCTGGATCAGCTCATAGCCAGTTGTTTCCTGATTAAAGGTCTTAAAGCCTTTTTGTATGCAGCCGTCCAGTTCTATGCGCTCTACCGACTGCACCAATGTTTTAGCGAAATTGAACGTAGCCGTTTTGCTGTCGCTGTTAAAGTAGCATACCAGTTTAAACTGCTGGCGCAACTGTTTAAAAAAGTCGGCAAGCTTGATTTTTGGCAGGTGCCGTGCAGGTGCAAGCTTAAAGGATCCATCACCTCCGGAAGCTGCCGTATCAAAATCGCTGCCGCGATAGATGCCCAGGTTAAAGATCACCAGGGTTTGCATAAACTCGCTTTCCATAAAATCGCCTTCGGCGGTGTAGCCCAAATAGGCGCACACCTCATTTATTGCCCAATGCAAATAAAATTGGGGAGAAAACCACCGCTGTTTGCGGTTTTCAGCATCGAGGCTATCCAGCTGCATGGCAGAACTGGGGTGATAATCGTTGATCACAAAACTATGATCTGTAGGCACGCTAAAGCCGTCGCCTTCGCCATCGCCAAAAATCACGTCGTTAATGAACGGAAAAAACGTGTAAGGCTTGGCGTTTACGCTCTGGGTACTGGCGTGGATGCTTGCGCCAACTTCTGTTAAATTATTGCCCAGGCTAATCCATTTATGGGATGAAAAAGCCCCGTTTAGGGTGTTTACAAATACGTTTGGAAGCTCGGTTTCTTTGATCACCGTGGCGAATTCGCCGTTATCGATTTTGAGGTTGGCTACATATTCGCCGTTGTCAATCTCGTAGCTAAGGGTGCAATGTTTCCAAGGCATGCCCATTAATATAACCAGCACTTCAATATTTTTGCGTGCGGCACGGTTAGCCAGCCGGTTGCTAAAGCCCAGCAACAAAGCGTTATTTGGCGTATCCGCTAAGGTGATGCTGTAGCTGAACGAGCCGGGCAGCACATCGGCATCGCCAAATGCAAGCGAAGCCCATTCTATGAATGGGCTTTCGCCGGGCTTGAGGTCTAAAAAGGCGTCTTGATATTGAAGGGCGAAGGCGGACATTCTTATTTTTCTAAAGCAGCTACCCGCTTTTTTAATTCTTCAATTAGTGCCTGCTGCTCCTGGATTGCT
>JAYVNR010000342.1:0-2594 GCA_043758305.1 Pedobacter sp.
TTTCCACATGTTGTTTTGTTCAGGATCAGAGCAGAATCGATTCCCTCGATCGGCAGTTCTCTTGCGGGATAAATTTCAAGCAGGATAAGTTCATCTGCCATGCTTAAAACTTCAGCGAAGCCATCTGCAAAATCACGTGTGCGTGAGTAAAGGTGCGGCTGGAAAATTGCAGTGAGCTTCTTATCAGGATACAGGCTTTTTACTGCAGCAATGCATGCCCGCAATTCTTCGGGATGATGGGCATAATCGTCAATATAAATGTGCCTGTCCGTTTTAACAATATACTCAAAACGGCGTTTTACTCCTGCAAAGCTCCCTAATGCCTCTTTGATCTTACTTTCCGGAATTTCCAGCTGTAATGCCGCCGCAATTGCAGCTAACGAATTTTCAATGTTATGCAGGCCAGGTATACCTAACCGGATGTTTTCAATTTTGGCTGAAGGGCTATCATAATCAAAATAAAAATCGCCATTCTCAATACGCACATTCTTTGCTTGTATTTCTGCATTTTCGCTGGCAGAATACGTTATCCCTGTTTCAAGTTCCAGCCCTTCTTTATGTATCAGCTTTCCGCCTGTTTTCAGTTGCGAAGCAAAAAGCCTGAACGATTCTGTTAGCTGCGATTTATCGCCGTAGATATCCAAATGGTCGGCATCCATCGAAGTAATGATGGCAATATCTGGATGGAGAGTAAGGAAGGACCGATCATATTCATCTGCTTCAACAACCAATACATCAGAAGTGCCAAACAGTACATTTGTATTATAATTGGTTGTAATGCCTCCTAAAAATGCTGCGCAATCAATCCCATTGCTTTTCAGTATATGCGCACACATGCTTGATGTAGTAGTTTTGCCATGTGTGCCGGCAACGGCTATAGTGAACATGCCTTCGCTTATCAACCCTAAAACCTGCGACCGCTTATTTAAACTATAGCCATTCTCTTTAAAATAATTCAGAATACTGGAATCCTGCGGTATGGCAGGGGTGAAAATTACCAATACATCCTCAGGGTTTTTTGAATGTGCATTAACAAACTCTGAAGGAATAGCCTTTATTGAATCTTCAAAAACAATAGAAATACCTTCTGCAATCAACCTATCCGTAAGTGGAGTTGAGGTACGGTCGTAACCGCTCACAACGCATCCTTTGTTATGGAAATAGCGTGCCAGCCCGCTCATGCCAATGCCGCCAATGCCTACCAGATATATGTGCCTGCCCTCTTTCATGCTTGCTTTTCGCTATCGCTGATTTTAACTAATTGGAAGATTTCCCTGGCTATCACTTCATCTGCATCTGCCATAGCCATTTTCCCAATGTTCCTGCTAAGCTCATCTGCCTTATCGGGATTATTGATAAGTGTTAAGGCGATATCAGCTAATTCTGATTCGGCAATGCTATCGGCAACTAAAATTGCTGCCTTATTTTTTACTAATGCCAAAGCATTTTTGGTTTGATGATCTTCTGCCACATTAGGCGATGGAACTAATACTACAGGTTTTTTTATTGCACAAAGCTCTGCTATAGTCCCAGCCCCTGCTCTGGAAATCACCACATCTGCCATTGCATATGCCAGGTCCATTCTTTGCAGGAACTCCAGTATCCGTATGCCTGAATCCTGAGGCTGATCTGCAAATTTTGTCTGGATATCTTTATAATAAGATTTGCCTGTTTGCCAAATCAACTGCACATCTGCGGCAATAAACTTTTCTACGCCCGTTAACATGCTTTTATTCAATGTGCCAGCTCCAAGGCTGCCCCCGGTAACAAGAATGGTTTTTTTGTGCAGGGAAAGGCCAAAAAAAGCAGCAGCCTCTGGGCGTTTGCCTTCAATTTCTACAGACTCCCTGCGAATAGGATTGCCGGTTAGCAATAGCTTATCAGCCGGAAAAAACCTATCCATTCCATCAAAAGCAACACATATTTTTTTCGCTTTTTTGCCGAGCCATTTATTGGTAATGCCAGCGTACGAATTTTGCTCCTGAATCAAATAAGGTATGCCTAATTGTCCCGCCGCATAAAGCAATGGGCCGGAAGCATAGCCCCCAACGCCAACTGCTGCATCGGGCTTAAACTCTTTGATTACATATCTTGCCTTGATCACGCTTTTTATAATCTTTAATGGAAGCAGTAAGTTTTTCAATATATTTTTCCGTTGAAAGCCCTGTATATCCAGTCCAATTATTTGAAATCCGGCAGCAGGCACTTTTTCCATTTCCATTCGGCCTAAAGCGCCAACAAAAAGTATTTCCGTATCGGGCGCTAATCTTTTTAAAGCATTGGCAATTGCAACCGCCGGGAAAATATGCCCGCCTGTTCCACCTCCGCTAACTATAACCCGAATCCCACGTTCCACGCCCTTCTCTTCTCCCATCACATTGCCGGGATTTCTCCCACTATAATTTTTTTATCAAAACTTTCTTTTTCGTCAATATCGCGGCTAACGCTTAAAATAATCCCAAAAGCAATGCTGGTGAATAATATAGACGTGCCGCCCATGCTTACCAGGGGAAGAGGGACGCCAGTAACCGGGCCAAGCCCCACAGCCACGGCCATATTGGCAAATGCCTGTATTGTTAAGCTAAAACTTAGCC
>JAYVNR010000343.1:0-2587 GCA_043758305.1 Pedobacter sp.
ATTGTTACACTGTCTTTTGTTATCGTTTCCTGTTGTTCTAAGTCAACGGTCTTTGTTCTGATGTCAACTTTTTGCTGCCTTTCAATAATTGGGATTATCCAGTACAGCCCCGGCCCTTTCACCGATTGAAACCGCCCCAACCTGAACACTATTGACCGTTGATATTCCTGAGCAATACGAAGCCCCGATAAAAGGAGGGCAATGATAATTCCGATAATTATTAGTAGTGTCATTTTGATGGTTTTTATGTTTGATTGTTCTTGATTTGCATCGGTCAGTGCTTGAGAATAAAGGTCGTAATACTTTTTACTAATTCATTTGCAATTGGTAAATCACCCTTACTATAAGTTGCAATGTTTGCTTGTTTGTCACCCTTTATAATTCTTAAAATGTGATTCATACCATTGATAAAAACCAATTCGGCTCTTGGGTTCGCATTTGAAAGCCGCTTGGCATCTTCCACAGATATTTGAATGTCATTCGTGCCTTGTAAGATAAGTGTCGGAATGGAAAGTTTCTTAATTTCGTTTTGAGGGTCATATTTGAACCACGAAATCATATATTGTTGAACAGTCGGTCTAAAAAGTGAATTAAGCATTTGGGGCACATTATCAATAGTTTTTCCCTTTTTTAAACTGTCAATAATTGGGTATGATAAATCTTGAACTTGTTTTGGTTGGGTACTCAATTGTTCTTTTAAAATTTTGTCTGCTGATTGACCTGCACCTGCAATAGAAATAAATTTGTCTGCCGTTGTTCCTGCTGCCATTCCAATTAATGAGCCTTCACTATGGCCAATTACAATGATTTTTGAAAAACGGTTGTCTTTTTTTAATAATTGTATCCATTCATTTGCATCATTAACATAGTCTACAAAACGAAGGTCTGTTTCACTCTTTCCGGCTGCTTTGCTTTCTGCAATGCCTCTTTTATCATATCTCAAGGTTGCAATGCCATTCTTTGATAATTCAGCTGCCAATATTTTCAGTGAATTATTTTTCATCATTGGGTTATTCCCATCCCTGTCGGTTGCTCCAGATCCAGCAATAATTAACGCAACAGGGATTCTGTTAAATTTTTCGGGAGTTGTTATGGTCCCAAATATTTCTCCAGTTTTAGTGTTTAATATAATTCTTGTTTCAACAAATACTGTGTCTTTGGTTGTTGAAGCATGTGCTATAATGGATACAAAAAAGAAGAGAACCAAAAAGATGTTTGATTTTTTCATGTGATTTTTTTATTTAGTTATTGATTTAAAGTTTTCTTTTTTGAATTCGGTATAAGAAAAAATTACTGGAATAATTACCATCAGGAATATTATTACACCGAATATTATAAAGTACGCACGATTGTCATAAACTAAAAAAGCAAGAATAGCTATAAGAACTCCTCCACCCATCCAAAGCCTTCCACCTAAATAGTGTGTTTTCTTCCACACTTGTTCATTTTCCAATGTCCATGGAGTACGAATTCCAATGAAATAGTTAGGTCTCACGGTCTGAAAATAATTTCCAAGCATGGCGAACAACGAACCGATTAAAGCAAATAATATATAGGGATTTTTTAAACTTCCTGTATTGCTTACATATAAAAGGTAGGTTGCTAAGAGTGAAAAGAAAGTTGTTAGCATAAAGCGCAAAGCGTAATACTTGTCTCCCATTTGTTGAATTTTCTTTTTCGGGTCAAGAACTGGGATAATTAGCATTAATAGGTAGATTAAAACTCCTAGCGACGCTGGAATAAATAACAGAGTGGTTTTATTTGACCAATCGTTCGCAACGCCTTCTATATTAAAATGAGTTGGTACTTGCTCGGGCAATTTGTTCCATATTATTGTAAGGTAAGCATATGGCAATGCTATAAATGCCCATAATATTAATTCTTTAAGATACTTGTTCATGGTTTTATTTTTTAAGGGTTAATATATATTGGAGTAAGTCGTCTAAAATTGTTGTGTTAATTGAATACAGTACAAACTGTCCTTGTTTTACTGCTGTTACCAGTCCCGCACGTTTTAATTTATCAAGATGATGCGAAACACTCGGAGCTGTCATATCAAACTTAGCGGCAATGTCTCCTGCTGTCATGTCGCCTATGCGCAACATTTTTAGAATTTCCCTTCGTGCGGGATCGTTAAGGGCTTTGAAAACATCGTTCATTTCTATTGTTTGACAATCATTAGTTTTATATTTAGACAAATATCTAAATATAAAACTAAACTATCAACAGTTTTTTTGAATTATTTTTAACATATAGTAAACAAACGATATCCCTGGCTGGACGCTATTATTAACTGTGGCATGTTTCATTAAAAAAGTATACTCAAAAGAACAAGAAAGCCCTGCAAACTCAATATTTGCAGGGCTATAACAATGTTTTAATTTGTTCTAAGAAAACCACCCCATAACATCCTCTTTCCCCGGCATTGCAATCTCCAACTTCATCTTTTTGCGCATTCCTCCAAGATCATTAAATACTTTGTTGGGATTAGCAGCTTTTAATTCCTCCACAGAGTTAAATCCCATTTTATTAATTACAGGCACCCAATCCGCGGGCACTCCAATATCTATAAAATCTTGTGCTGTAG
>JAYVNR010000344.1:0-8132 GCA_043758305.1 Pedobacter sp.
AATGCATACATTGAGCGCTTTAACGGCACTTACAGGAGAAATGTGCTGGACTGCTATCTATTTGACAGCATAGAAGAAGTAAGGGACATAACTCAGGAATGGGTCGACGATTACAATCACCATAGGCCTCATGACGCCTTGAAAGGCATGAGCCCTGTGATGTGGAAATGTGGACAGCAAGGCCGCCCGCAGCCCAGCACATTCCTGACCACATTCCCACACCACAATAACAGCAATAACGAATTGGATAAACCAACACTAAATTCTACTTTAGAACGGTACTGATAAAGGGGAGCTTACACACAATAGCTATCGCCAGGCGTGCATTTGTTTGAACATAGCTCGCAGCAGTTGCTTTTATAAGCTAAAAGAGAAAGATGATTCCATAGTGATCGAGCAGCTAGAACTGTTGGCATCTAAACATGCCGCTATCGGTTTCTGGCAATGCTACCACCGCTTGCGGCGGAAAGGCTTTGAGTGGAACCATAAGAAAGTGTACCGTGTGTACACGGCCATAAAGCTCAATATCCGCCGCAGGGCAAAAAAGCGGCTGCCAGCCAGGGCGAAGCAAGCTTTGTTTGTGCCACAGCGCATCAATCAGGTATGGTCCATTGATTTCATGAGCGACAGCTTATGGGATGGGCGCAAGTTCAGGCTGCTGAACATTGTAGATGACCATAACCGGGAAGTGCTGTGCATCGAAACGGACAGCTCGCTGCCTGCTGTGCGGCTGGTAAGGGCCTTAGAAAAGCTAAAAGCTTATAGGGGCTTGCCCCAAATGATACGCGTGGACAATGGGCCAGAGTTTATCTCGCACCAATTGGATGAATGGTGCAAGGGCAATGGGATCCAGCTGATCTTCATCCAGCCGGGCAAGCCGACACAGAATGCTTTCGTTGAACGGCTGAATGGCAGCATCCGAAGAGAATTGTTGAATGCCTACGTGTTCAGGACGCTTGATGAAGTAAGAGAAAAAGCAGAAGAATGGATGTTCGATTACAACAATTACCGCCCCCATCAGGCATTGAACTTTAAAAGCCCGGTAGATTTGCTGCTGGAAACTTGATACAGAAATCCTACTTTTGAGTGGCCTGTTTTTGGGGAAGCTTACAGTATGAAGCTTTTCCACGGAGCTAAATGTCCAATAAAAACCGCCGTGAAAACACTTCCCACGATTTTTCCGACAATTGTGGACTACGTAGAAGCCTATATGCATTAACACCATAGTACATTCAATGCCAAGCTTTATAGCGCATATAACGGGTACTCTATGGATACCGAGTTCTGACCCCTTATTATTAAGGTAATCTTTGCATGTCTTACTCATCTTAAATTTGGAATCCTTTAATGAATCATACTTCTTATCTATCATTTTTAGCTCCTTCCATCATTTTTAGAATGTCCGAATAAGAATAGAACCATGTCCCATTGATTTTCTTAGCAGGAAGTTCCCTGCTTACTCTAAGACGCTGGAGGGTTCCGTCGGAAATCTTTAATAATTTTTTCACATCCACCGACCTCAATATCTCTTTTGATGAGACCTGACTGTTCAGCATCTTTTGAAGTTCTTGAATTGAATCACATAATCTTTCAATGTCTGCCTTCGAGGCGATTTCATTAACATCCATAATATTTGTTTTAAGTATGGCGGTAAGAAGATTAAATACTAAATGGAAATCAATGTCAATTTTGTCCGCAATGGATTTAGATCGAAACCATGCCAATTGATCATATTGCCCGAAAATCAAAAAAAAAAGTTAAATTTATCAACACATATTTAGATTTGTGTTGATATGCTTGAGAAGTGTTTACACAAATTTGTCAAGAATGGTAAAGACCGGCACGGCAAGCAAAGGTGGAGATGTACGATTTGTGAAACCACCATTGTACCACTGACCAAAGACGAGAAAGAGAAATTATCGAATGTTGCCCTTGTACTTCACCTTTTATTACTAGGATTTGATCCTAATGAGATCGCTATAGCTTTATGTGAAGAGAAAGCGGAAATATTAGGATGGAGAAATAAATTTCTTCCTAAACTTTCTATAGTTAGTATAGGTAAGCCTCAACTTAAATTAGAATCTGCAATTATTGACCTGAAAAGAATTCAGGAAGGTAGACGGCTTTTAAGCTTGCATCTTAAAAAAACGCCATTAAAGAAAGTTCCTAAAAGAACACACAAGTAATCTAAGCGATATTAACTGAGAGCTTAGCATTAATATCGACCATTTCTTTGTTAACCTTTTGAGGGATAATCTTTGCGTAGATCTGTGTGGTTGACATATTAGTATGCCCGAGCATTGACATAAGCGATTCCGTTGTCCCGCCCAGTGTCAGCATCAAAGTCGCAAATGTATGGCGGGCCGTATGGGTAGTGAGTTTCTTATTAATATTACAAATCGTCGCGATCTCTTTAAGATACTCGTTATGCTTTTGATTACTTTTAACAGGAAGCAACCGATTTTTATTTTTGCAAACGATATGATCTTCATATTTAGAAAGAATCTCAATGGCAGGATCAAGTAAGGGAATTTGTGAGAGAGTTTTGGACTTTGTGCGATTAACTTTGATTAGTTTGTTGCCTTTCATGTCAATAAGAACATTATCCGAAGTGAGCTTTTCGACGTCGGAATAAGCTAACCCAGTATAACAGCAAAAAATAAAAACATCTCTTATCTCCATCATCCGATCTGATAAAAATTCTTTATTCCTAATTTTCGTTATTTCATCCTCTGTAAGGAACTCTTTAACAACACGCTTGAGCGAAGCTTTGTATGGGGCCAACGGGTTATAGGTTAACCACCCCAAACCTATGCCATAATTAATTACTGTTTTAAGGTTTCTAATGTATTTTAAGGTGGTATTATGGGCACAATTTCGTTCTGTTTTTAAGTAAAACTCATACTTTGAGGCAAAACCAAGATTTAACTCTGAAACTGGTAAATCGTCTACCTTAAAGTGGAATTTAAGAAAGCGAAGGGTATGATCTGATGACACTTGGTAGCGATCATAAGTCCCTTGAGCATACTCTTTGCCCAATAGAGGCTTTATGCGGTCATCAATGTAGTGCTTATAAAGTTGCATTACTGTAAGCTTTCTCTCCCCTTTTCCTAAATGAGTATTGCAAATAGCCAGCGCTGAAATTGGCTTAACCTCCTCGGTTAGTTGTGTCCTTATGTTATGTAGAGAATTTCGGATTGCATCTAAAAAATAATTAAGAGTTCGTGCCGCTTCAGTGTTTCCAATCACTTTAGCGGCTTTTGGATTCCATTTTTTATCAAGCGTCCATTGTTGTGTAGAGAATTCGCGAGACTTTCCCTGAACGGTAACTCGGCAATATATAGGGTGTTCACCGTTATTGTTTTTTTTACTTCTAACAATATAGAACAGGATTGAGAACGTGTTTCTTTTAATATTACTTTCCATTTCGTTTGAATTATCTCATTAATATAGGAACTAACTAATTAAAAAACAAATAATTACACGCAAATCGTTGACTATTCTTTCCGCTAACTTGTAGACAACGATTAGGATATTTTTATATAGAGAAAGATGGCTAAAGTAGATAGGAGGTAAAACAAAAAACCCGCTTAAAAATTGATTTAAACGGGTTTTGGTAAATATGATAAACAATTTGCGGAGAAAGAGGGATTCGAACCCTCGGTACCCTTGCGAGTACACCAGCTTTCCAAGCTGGCTCATTCGACCACTCTGACATCTCTCCGTTAAGGATTGCAAAACTATTAAAATTTAAGGAAATGCGCTTGAGGATTTATAAACTCTTCGCGGTTGTAACTGGTGTTGTTATATGGCAACTTTCAAAGATATTATATATGGCAATAAACTGTTTTGGTTGATTTTTTGCTACATGGTGTGGCCCATGCAAAACGATGTCGCCAATTTTAGAGGAGTTGAAAAGGAGCATACGCGATGAAGCTGTTATACTGAAAATAGATATTGATAAGAATCCTTCTGCTTCTTCGGCATACGAATTACAAGGCGTGCCCACGCTTGTTTTATTTAAATACGGAGCAACAAATTGGCGGCAGCCGGGGATAGTTCATGCTAAGCAAGGTACAGAATTACGTGTAGCCAATCTTCCCTCCAGAGTGTGCTTAAGCATAGTTTTCAAATTTTTGAGGTATGTTTGCAACTATCAGATGTTGTTTCTAAACCCGCTCCGCATACACATTGATGCCCGATCTTAATAAAATAAAACAGCCTATAGCAGACGAATTAGATGTGTTTGAAGAGAAGTTCAAATCTTCAATGCAAAGTTCAGTCCCGCTTTTAGACAGGGTTACCCATTACATTGTTAAACGGAAAGGGAAACAGATACGCCCAATGTTTGTATTTTTTGCCGCAAGCTTATGCGGAGGCATTACCGAAGCAACACACAGGGGAGCAGCATTGGTAGAACTGCTGCATACCGCCACCCTTGTCCATGATGATGTAGTTGACAATTCCTATCAGCGCCGGGGATTTTTTTCAGTAAATGCTTTATGGAAAAACAAAATAGCAGTTTTGGTAGGAGATTACCTTCTGGCAAAAGGGCTGTTGCTTTCTATCAATAACGAGGATTTTAAATTGTTGAAAATTGTTAGCGAAGCCGTAAAACAAATGAGCGAGGGAGAGCTTTTACAAATGGAAAAAGCTCGCCGGCTGGACATTGATGAAAAAGTTTATTACGAAGTTATCCGCCAAAAAACAGCTTCCCTTATTGCATCGTGCTGCGCTTGTGGAGCTGCTTCTGCAGGAGCTGATGAAAATACAATTGAACGCATGAGGGTTTTTGGAGAGAAAGTTGGGCTCGCATTTCAAATAAAAGATGACTTGTTTGATTTTGGCACAGACGATGTTGGAAAACCGCTCGGCATTGATATCAAGGAAAAGAAAATTACGCTGCCTTTAATTTATGCGCTAAGCAAATCGTCCCGACAGGAGAAGAGGCGTATTATTGATTTGGTAAAAAACCATAATGAAGAATTAGACAAAGTTGCAGAAGTGGTGCATTTTGTGCGCAATAACGGTGGCATGGCGTATGCCGAAATCCAAATGCTCCGCTATCAGGAGGAAGCATTTGAAGTGCTTAACACTTTCCCAAATCATCCTGCCAGAAAAGGGCTTGAAGAATTGGTGCTGTTTACTACAGAACGCAAAAAATAATGACTAACGAATTATTGTTTTTTGGTGGTTTTATTCTCTTTATTGTTTTCATGCTGTCTATCGATTTGGGCATTTTCAACAAAGAAGACCATGTTGTAGGTTTCAAAGAGGCAGCAATTATGAGCGGTATTTGGGTATCGTTCGCTATAGGCTTTTATTTTATTTTGCTTACCGAAGGCCAGGCTCTCCACAATATAAAAACGTATGGCGAGCTGGTAGAAGTAACCAAGCGCAACCTTCATAATATTACCCTGCTTCCCGGGCATTTTGAAAAAAGCACACAGATATATAATCAGAACCTAGCTTTAGAATTTATTACCGGATACCTGATTGAATACGCCCTTTCGGTTGATAATATATTTGTAATGGTGCTGATTTTCACAGCCTTTAGCGTTCCGGAAAAATATTATCACCGGGTATTGGTGTGGGGGATTATTGGGGCAATACTAATGCGCTTCCTATTTATTTTTTTAGGGTCTACCCTAATTACACGTTTTGAATGGATTATTTATGTATTCGGCGCTTTTTTGGTTTATACCGGGATAATGATGTTCATTGAACGCAACGGGGAGGATAAAATAGATACAGAGAACCATAAAGTAGTAAAATTTTCATCCAGATTTTTTAGAGTACACCCTAAATTTGAAGGTCACAAATTCTTCATCAGAAAGAACAAGGTTAGATACATAACTCCGCTGTTCCTGGTGTTGTTAGTTGTAGAATTTACAGATTTGATATTTGCGGTAGACTCCATCCCAGCAATATTTGCCATCACAAAAGACCCATTCATTGTATTTTTTTCAAATATATTTGCCATTCTCGGTTTGCGGTCAATGTTTTTTCTGCTTGTAAATGTTATACATAAGTTTCATTATCTTAAAACCGGGCTTTCATTCCTGTTAGTTTTTATTGGCTTAAAAATGCTTTTGCATACTTGGTTAACCTCCTGGGGATTTACAACTAAATACTCTTTAATGGCTATTGTGATAATTCTGACAATTAGCGTAGTGGCATCTCTGGTATTCCCTAAGAAAGAAGCTGCTTCCTAGACATTCAATAGTTCTAAAATTTCATCTACGTACTCTCTGTTATTAGCAAGCCTAGGCACTTTGTGCTGGCCTCCTAATTTCCCACGGTTCTTCATCCATTTAAAAAACGTAGCATTGGGAGCTACCCTGATAACTGGCTTTCTCAGAGCCAGGTCTTTAAACCTTTTGGCATCGTAATCAGAATTGATTTCCCGCAAGGTGCCGTCTAAAATATCCGTAAATTTTTCAATGGAGCACGGGCTTGCCTCAAACTCAATAATCCACTCATGTGCGCCGGCTTCATTTCCTTCAAAGTATATTGGGCAGGCAGTATAATCTCTAATTACAGCACCTGTTTGCATGCAGGCTCTGTTTAAAGCTTTTTCTGCATTGTCGATTATTATTTCTTCGCCAAATGCATTTATAAAGTGTTTTGTGCGCCCTGTTACTTTTATCCGGTACGGCGATAAAGAAGTAAACTTTACGGTATCTCCAATCATATAGCGCCATAAACCGGCATTTGTAGATATTACAATAGCATAATTTTTATCGAGCTCTATTTCGCCTAAGCCTAATGTTTCTGGATTTTCATCATTCAAATTTTCCATCGGGATAAACTCATAGAAAATGCCATAATCAAGCATTAGGAGCATTTCTTCGGAATTCACCTGGTCTTGTATCCCAAAAAACCCTTCTGATGCGTTGTAGGTTTCCAGGTAATACATTTCATCGGATGGTATCAGCTTTTTAAACTGTTCCCGATAAGGAGTAAAATTTACTGCTCCATGGAAATACAGTTCGAGATTTGGCCAAACTTCTAAAAGGTTGTTTTTGCCTGTAATCTCCAGGATTTTCTTTGCCAGCACAATGTTCCAGGTAGGCACGCCCGAAATGTTAGTTACATTAACATCAATAGTGGCATGGGCAATCTTTTCTATTTTTTCCTCAAAGTTTTCTAATAGGGCAATGGAAAGGTCGGGAGTTTGTAAAAATGAAGCCCACATGGGCAGATTTTTGATCAAAACAGCTGAAAGATCTCCGTAAAACGATTCTTCATTTAACTGATTTATTTGATGGCTGCCACCCAGCACCAGGCATTTTCCTGTAAATATTTTGGCGTCTGGGCGATTGTTGCAATAAATTGAAAGTAAATCTTTGCCTCCTTTAAAATGGCATTCTTCAAGCGATTCGTCCGTTACCGGGATAAATTTGCTGCGGTCATTTGTAGTGCCAGAGGATTTGGCAAACCATCTCACTTCCGAGGGCCATAACAGATTTTGTTCGCCCTTAAGCATCCTATCAATATAAGGCTTAAGGCTATCGTACGTTTGAATGGGCACACGCTCTTTAAAAACAGCTTGGGAATAAATGGAATTATAATCGTGCTTTTTGCCCCATTCTGTATGCTCTGCCGTTGAAATAAGGTGCTGGAACCATTCTTCCTGAACATCTTCCGGATATTTAATAAAAAGCTCGATCTGGTGGATGCGCTTTTTCATTATCCAGTTAAAAAAAGAGTTTACAATTGGCATATGATAAATGAGGAAAGCTAAGATACCTTCTTTTTTCGCAGCTCAAAGTTCTGCCCCAGGTAAAATTTGCGTGCCATTTCATTCTCAGCTATCTCTTCTGGTGTTCCTGTGAGCATTATTTTCCCCTCGGTCAAAAGATAAGCCCTGTCTGTAATGGACAGAGTTTCCTGCACATTATGATCTGTAATTAAAATCCCGATATTCCTGAGTTTTAGCTTATCTACAATGAACTGTATTTCTTCTACAGCTATAGGGTCTACACCTGCAAAAGGCTCGTCCAGCAATATAAAATTTGGGTCGGCGGCAAGTGCACGGGCAATTTCTGTACGCCTTCGCTCGCCTCCCGAAAGCAGGTCGCCGCGGTTTTTGCGGACTTTGTGCAGACTGAATTCGTCTATTAAAATTT
>JAYVNR010000345.1:0-8121 GCA_043758305.1 Pedobacter sp.
CCAGCCGCGACCGTTGCAGTACGGTACTTGGCAAAATCATCTTTAAAAAACAGGCCGGAAATTTTGGTTTGATTAAGCTTTTTAGCGACGTAAAAGCTCAGGAAGTTTTTATAATCTTGCGTAGCCCCATTTGTGTTTGGTGGATTGGTGTAGGATGGGTTTCCTGTGGCGGAGCTATTACCATTTGCGGCCACTAAGGGCACCATTCCGCTAGGTGTTGGCACCAGCACGCCTGCATCATTTTTAACGTATTGCGGAACATTGCCCGGTGTATAATATATGCCTGCAAAATTTTCTGCATTCTGGTTATATGCATAACCGATATCAACCTGCCAGCCCTTGTGCACGGTTTTAAGCAAGGCCATATCAAACCTTCGCCCTTGCTGCAACCAGTCGAGGTTCCCAATGAGGCGGGCATCATCGTAAACAAGTTCTTGCCTGCCTATTTTAAGGGAGAGATTATCTAAAAGCTTGAATTTAATAGTTGTATCAGCTTTATTGGATAATATGATTTCTGCCCAGCCCTCATGAAGCATAAGCCGGTTGCCATCTGTAATTGTTATGGACGATGCATCCTGCCCCCAAACACGGACATCCTGAATAGTTGCCCCAAAATTCAGCCTGTCCCATTTGTAGCCGAAGTTAAGCCTGGCACGTTGAGAGATAAAGGATGCGGGAACAGAGTTTTCGGGGAGGACATTTCCAAACCCCTTGCGCACTTCAGCCCGGTCTCTTAACTGACCTGTAAGCGCAAATTGTGCGGATGATTTGTGGCTTAGCGCAAGAATTAATGCAGAGCTTGCGAGAACCGTTCGTACGGTTCGTTTTGTGAGGAGTTTTTGATACATTTGTATAGGTTTTATTTGTTAAAGCAAGGAACCTTTTGCCCCGCCCGGAGTTGCGACCTCAGGACGGGGTTTTTGTTTATTTAGTTTTATTTGTCATTCGATATTCTGGATGTTTATAAATTCTGTTTGTTGTTATAAATATATTAAAAATCATGACTTTGTCCAAAATAAATTTACATATTGGATAATTTATATGATATGTTTAATAAATAGGTGTGCTTTTTTAAAGTATATTAAATAGTTTATATCAAAATGTGTATATTTTGTTGAATTATCAATCATAATTTTAAAATTGTAATAATTTTTTGAGCATAAATCATAATTTGTAATCAATAATTTCCAAAAAACACGTAAAATTCGAATATTACATAAAATATTGACTTATTATAGAGTATATCGCAAATGAAAAATAGCAAAACGCCTTGTGATCTTAAAAGCTGCTTTCTATGCAAATCATGCCTTTCAGATTGGAAGCCAGCAATAGCTGCTAACAGAAAAAATTTTGATGTAAAAAAAGGTGAAATGATTTTTGCAGAAGGAGAAGCTGTGCATGGCATATATTTTATCAACTCCGGAAGTGCCAAAGTGCATAAAAAATGGGGTGTTGATAAAGAATTAATTGTACGATTTGCCAGGCAAGGAGCTATTTTAGGCCATAGGGGCATGGGCGCCAACCCAATTTATCCTGCTTCGGCTCATGCGCTTGAGCCTTGCACAGTATGTTATATAGATGTAGATTTTTTCAACTCTACTTTAAAAGTGAACAATCAATTCACATTTAAGCTGCTGATGTTTTTTGCAGAAGAACTTCGTGAGTCTGAACGAAAAATGCGCAACCTGGCCCATATGTCTGTTAAAGGAAGGATAGCTCAGGGCCTAATTACCTTGAAGGAACAATTTGGATTGTCTGAAGATGGCGCTGTTGGCATTGATCTAACGCGGCAGGATTTGGCTTCATTTGCCGGAGCTACTTACGAAACTGTTTTCAGGGTGATGAATGAAATGGTTGCTGAAGGCATATTATTGCTTTCGGGCAAAACCATCAAAGTTCTTGATGAAACTGCCTTGCTCAAACTAACGGAGATGCAGGGGATTAAAAATTTATAGTAGTTGGATAAGCTACAGAAACCAGATCACAATATTAAGCACTCCACGTATTGGCCGCTTTCTAATAATCCAACATATCTCGGATGCAAAGCTAGCGCATTCGCCTCTAAACCTAACCGGATATCGCCAGAACCATTAATTTCTAATTGCTCCGCATGGGCAGGGTTCCCGGAAATTTTTACAGGGAAAAATTCATCAAGGCTTACCTTCTTAACCCGGGGCAATTGTAACGGATATGACTGCATTTCGGGCAATTTAGCGCCTTGGCAGACAGTGATATACGGTTCAATAAACAACTTATAAGTCGCCATGCAGGAATAAGGGTTTCCCGGCAAGGCGAAAACCATTCTACCTGAGGGCATCCGCCCACACCAGAATGGCTTGCCAGGGCGAATAGCAACTTTATGGAAAAGTTTTTCCACTTGCAAACTTTCTAACACCTGGGGCACAAAGTCGGCATCTCCGGCAGAAACCCCACCATTAATTATCAGGATATCTGCTTCTAATCCTATTTTGAACGCATTGTATAACTGTTCTTTATCATCCTTAACATGTTCTACAAAAATTGGGGCAATTCCTTTTTGCAACAATAAAGCTTTCAATAAATGGGTGTTGCTGTTGCGTATCTGTACCGGCAATACTACCTCATCAATCGGCACAACTTCGTTGCCTGTTGTAATTATAGCTACTTTGGGAATTTTTTCTACCAGAACATCAACCTTGCCCAATGATGCCAGCAAGCTGACAACAACTGGGGTACATTTTATGCCTGGCTTAAGCACTTGTTGGCAAAACTTTAAATCGTGCCCTTTGCGTGCAATATTTTGGAAGGGAGCGCAATTTTCTGCATGGATTATTGCCTCCATACCACTTTGCTCAATATCCTCTATTCGAATCACTACGTTAGCCGATAGTGGGACCGCGGATCCTGTCATAATTTTATAACACTGGCCCGGAGATAGCGCAATTTCGCTTACCTGCCCTGCATATATAGTTTCAGCAATAAAAAATTTTCGTAAACCTGTATCAAAATCTGCTTTATCAATAGCTATACCATCCATTGCAGAACGGTTAAATGGAGGGTAATCGCGATCAGCATTAACTTCTTCTGCCAATATTCGGCTTAAGGCCTTATCAATCCCAATCCGTTCCACACCAAATGACCGGGCAAATGAATTGATTATTTCCTGAGCTTCTCTAAAAGGAGTCATGATTGATATTTTAGTGCCCGCCGCCCTTCATCATTTTTCGGGCGTGGAAAATGGCTGGCAAAATTGCTTGCAATGATTCTTTTGCACCATTTGTGCTTCCCGGAAGGGTGATGATCAATGTTTCGGCAATAGAGCCGGCAACTCCTCTGCTCATCATGGCTAAAGGAGTGCGCACCTGCCCAAAACTGCGCATGGTTTCGGTAATTCCATTGGCATCACGTTCAAGTATTTCTTTAATTGCAGATACCGTATTATCGCGGGGGCCAAGCCCTGTGCCACCAGTTGTGAAAATAAAATGGATATCCTCGGCTACCCATTCCTGTATTTTTTGTTGTATCTGTGCTTTATCATCTGGCACTATGGCATAGTGCTTTACTTCGGCTTTTGCTTCTTCTAACATTTGCTGAATCAATATCCCGCTTTTATCTTCCCGCTCTCCACGGGCAGTAGAATCTGAGCAAACCAATATGGCACAAGTAGGAACGCCAATTACAAACCGTTTACGGTCGCTTTTGCCGCCTTTTTTCTCTAACAGTTTAATGTTTCCTATTTCAAGCTGGGTATCAACCGGCTTAAGCATATCGTAAATTTCAAGTGCAGCAACAGATACAGCAGTTAATATTTCCATTTCTATGCCTGTACGGCCGATTGACTTTGCTTCGCCCGTTATCACGATACCTGTTTTTTGCAACACTTCCTCGCTAAAAAACTCTGTATGGGTATCTTTTGAAAGGAATTCAAATGTGATGTCCATCCCATCTATAGTAACCGGATGGCAGTGCGGAAGCAATTGTGGCGTAAGCTTGGCGCCAACAAACCCGGCAGCCCGGGCCACGTCAAACAAATTCCCTTTGGGGAGCTGCTTGTTTTTAATCAGGTTGATAGTATTTTCTGAACAGAAAATTATGCTTACAGCTCTGGCAGTGCGGAGAGTGCTTTGTTTATGGGTGATGTCTCGCATGCTACCCCTGTTTTACTGTAATCTCGCTTAGCCACTTCACATGCCTTATACCATTTACGGTATCATTTATGCTCAATAAAATAAACTCGCCATCGTCTTTTACAGGCTTACCGTTTTCTTCATAAATAACCATTATTGCCAGTGATGATGCACTGTTAAAAATCTCGCTCCAGGAAAAAACCGCCTTGTAGCCATCGGTAGCAGTTGCCACGATATAGAGTTTGCCAGCTTCTTTAAAATTGGAGTTATCTATCCCGGCTTTCAATAGCAAGTCTTTCAGCAAAACACCTTTAATCGTCTGAAACGTATGCTTAACCATTCCGCCTGTGCCGGAGATTTTTACATTGGCCTTTGTTACGGCGGGGAGTTTTTTAATATCTGTTAACGTTAATTTTACTGGCTTAGGCATTATTCCGTCAACATCTATGGTATGCGATATACTGGAGGGAGAGCCTAAACCATGTTCATGTGTTTGTGAGAAACTGGCATTTGGTGCAAACAATAATAAAAAGGCAATATATTTCATAAAATACGCTTTTAACAGGATGCTAAGCTATGAGAAATTGAGCGATGTTAAAACGGCATCTCGAAATTCAGGATAACCGATACAATTATGGCTTGCTTAAAGCCAGCAACTCGCTATACTCGCACAAAAACCTTCCCATCTTGTATCCTTACCGGATAGGTTTTTATACTGCACTCCTCGCCGGTAAGGCACTCGCCTGTTAAAAGCGAAAAGGTTTTTTTATGGAATGGGCAGGCGACTTTTGGTTCACAGCTTTCTCCGGCGCTGCCTATCATGCCACGTGAAAGTGCCATCTGCTGCTTGTGCGGACAAAGGTTCTGTGTTGCATACCATTCGCCGCGGCGCTTAAAATTAAATATTGCAATTTGTTCATCCCCGTATTTAATGCAGGCACCTCCGTTATCGGGAACATCATCTGTGTTGCAGGCAAAAAGCCAATTTGTTTCAGTTGCCGTTTCTATAATTTTAGTTTCAAGCATGTTTGTATTGTTTTTTGAATTAACTGATGACTGTGTTGACCAATGACAATTACTTACCATTCTTTCGCCTTCACTTGATCTCGCATAGAGTCAAATTGTACGCTTGGATCTTTTTCTGCAGGTGCGTTTACAAAATGCGAAAAGCGTTTGCGCAGCTCGGGGCTTTCAACCACTTCTTTCCATTCGCAGTGATAGGTATTGATCAAGGCTTTCATTTCATCTTCTAGCTGCTCTGCTATACCAAGGCTATCATTAATAATCACATTTTTCAGGTAGCTGATGCCGCCCTCCATTTTATTGAGCCAGGTTGCCGTGCGGGTAAGCTGGTCCGCAGTTTTTATGTAGAACATCAGGAACCTGTCCAGATATTTTATAACGGTTACGTTATCTATATCACTGGCAAACAGCAAGGCATGTTGTGGTTTTGAACCCCCATTGCCACATATGTATAAGTTCCACCCTTTTTCTGTGGCTATTATACCAAAGTCTTTTGCTTGTGCTTCGGCACATTCGCGGACGCAGCCGCTAACTCCCCCTTTTAGTTTGTGCGGCGATCGGATACCTTTATACCTGTCTTCAATTTCTATAGCGAAAGTTACGCTATCGTGCAAACCAAAACGGCACCATGTGCTTCCTACACAGCTTTTTACTGTCCGTAGCGCTTTGCCGTAGGCGTGGCCACTCTCAAACCCGGCGGCAATCAATTCTTCCCATATTTCTGGCAGATCGCTTAAATGTGCACCGAACAAATCAATACGCTGGCCACCTGTAATTTTGGTGTAGAGGTTATATTTTTTGGCAACCTGCCCAATTACTATTAGTTTGTCAGGCGTGATTTCTCCTCCCGGGATGCGTGGCACAACCGAGTACGTGCCCCCTTTTTGAATATTTGCCAGGTAGCGGTCATTGCTGTCCTGAATGGTAGCCTGTTTAACGATCAGATCATTGTACAGGCTTGAAAGAATAGCGGCTACTACGGGCTTACAAACCTCACAGCCATCGCCTTTGCCAAAATGGTCAAGTGCCTCATCATAACTGCGGGCATTGTTCATCTTGATCAAATCCATCAGTTCCTGACGTGAATAATCAAAATGCTCGCAGATGCTGTTTTTCACATATTGCCCGTTAGCCTTCATAGTGCCAACTACCAAATCCTTTATTAAAGGCACACAACCGCCACAGCCTGTGCCTGCTTTTGTGCACTTCTTTATGCCATCAACAGAGGTAATATTTTGCTCGATAACGGCATTGCATATATCAGCCTTGCAGACAGATTCGCAGGAGCAAATCAATGCCTCATCGGGCAGGTTCATAATCCCGGCGCTGGCATTTTCATTGGCTGCTCCTCCCCGGCTGCCTAAAATCATATCTTCCGGATTAGGCGGAAGGACAATTTTATTGTTGACAGTTTGGAGAAGCATGTTATAGGCTTCGGCATCGCCAATTAAAATACCGCCCAGTAAATATTTTCCATCATTGCTGATGTTAATGCGTTTATAAACGCCTTTATGAGTGTCTTCAAAAATAATGGTACGGCAATCGGGCTCGGTGATAAAAGCATCGCCGAAGCTGGCAACATCTACCCCAATTAGCTTAAGCTTAGTGCTCATATCGAAACCGTAAAAGGCTTTCTCGCCAGCGGTAAGATATGATGCCACCACTTCTGCCATTTCATAGCCTGGAGCTATCAATCCGTAAATCATCCCATCGTACAAAGCACATTCGCCAATAGCGAAAATATTCGGGTCGCTGGTCTGCATCTTCTCGTTTACCAAAATACCACCGCGAGTGCCCACTTGTAGCCCAGCCAGTTTAGCCAGTTCATCACGTGGGCGAATGCCAGCAGAGATAACCAGCATATCAACAACTAACGAAGTGTCATCATTGAACTGCAGCGCTTCAATTTTATGATCTCCGGCTATGTTTGCAGTGCTTTTGTTCAGGTGGATATTTAGCCCAAGTTCTTTAAGTTTAGATTGCAGCATAGCACTTCCAGCCGAATCTATCTGCCTCGGCATCAGCCTTGGCGCAAACTCTATAACATGTGTTTCTTCAATCCCCAGATCAATGAGCGCTTTTGCTGCCTCAAGCCCAAGCAAGCCACCGCCCATCACGGCGCCAACTTTGGAGTTAATGGAATAAGCTTTAATAAGGTCGAGATCTTCTATGGTGCGATAAACAAAAACGCCTTCCTTTTCTACGCCTGGCAAATCTGGCACAAAAGCCGAGGATCCGGTTGCAAGCACCAGATAGTCGTATTGCAAGGTAATGCCATGCATGGAATGTACCGTTTTAGAAAAAGTATTGATTTCCTGTACCGCATCGTTCAAGTAGATTTGTATTCCGTTTTCTCCATACCATGAACTAGTGGACATGGAAAGGTCGTCGGCAGATTTGCCATTAAAATATTCGCTCAGGTGCACTCGGTCGTAGGCCCGGCGAGGCTCTTCGCCAAAAACAATGATTTTGAAGGAGGATGATTTGGCAACCAGCTTTTCACAAAACTTGTACCCCACCATTCCATTGCCAACAACAATAATAGTTGCTTGAGACATACAGGTTTTTTTAAAATGTTAAAGCAAATGAACCCTGTAAATCAGTAAAATTTGCGACTATCTGATTTACAATAGCAATAATACATACAATAATTGATATTATTAATAATAATATGATTAATGATATATATTTTTTAAATAAAATCTAATTTTTTTAAATTAAATATGACTTTAATCATAAAAAAGTTCAAATTTTTAGAATTATTACGTCAATAATATGTATTTTCATTTCATTTTTTAATAAAAAATAAGTTTCAATCAATTTTATCAGATTTTAAATCAATTTGTACAGCCCTGCAATAATTTTTTTGAAATAGCATGATATGTAGCTCCGGCCTTCTCCTTCCCTTCCGGTAAAAATTTTTACCGCCCCCTAAACCACTTTTACCGAATAGTTGCATCTGTATACCTGAATGATATTTTACTCAGGGCAG
>JAYVNR010000346.1:0-8102 GCA_043758305.1 Pedobacter sp.
AAAACATACGACGCCAGCATAAAGCACCCAGTGTCCCCCGCTGGCGGGGGAATTAAAGGGGGTGGTTCTCGTGATAAATTACTTTTAGTATTTTAGAGAATGGATAAAGCCGCTTCCAATAATCTATGGCATTATAATTCCGGGCTTCAGAATAACGCCAATAAAAATCGGAAGGCGATGACTAAGGCGGAAGCGTGCTTATGGAAATTCGTTATCGGGAAAAGGCAAATGAGGGGGTATCAGTTCAGAAGACAACGACCCGTTTTAAATTATATAGCTGATTTTATGTGTATCGAGCTAATGCTCATAATTGAGGTGGATGGACTTACCCATCAGTGGGACGAAGTAGTGGCGAGAGATATTATCAGGCAACAGAATCTAGAAAGTATTGGGTTTACCGTAATTCGCTTTGACGATGAGGAAGTGCTGACTCAAATAAATCAGGTCGTTCACAAGATTGAAGAATATATCGATTATTTTAACATGATCAAAAACCACCCCCTGCCCCCGCCAGCGGGGGACATGCATGACGCCTAAACTAATCGCTCAACAAAATATAAGAATGCACAAGCCTATTGGCACTTAATTCCTCCACCCAATTCATGGGGCAACAAAAAGCCCCCCGGCAATCCTATCAGCAAACAGCTTCCCCTTTTGGGTAAGGGAAACGATATTATTTTCCTCTTTTATCCAATCCTTTTCAAAAGCCTCATCCATATCTTTTCTAATCTCATACACATACTCTTCGCCAAAATCTGCTTTGATTTTGCCCAAATCCATGCCCCACATGGTGCGGATAGAAGTCATGATGTATTCGTTCAACCTGTCCGCCACGCTCAATACTTCCATTTCGGCAGGGATGCTTGCTTTGCGGAGCGACTCCATGTAAGCACTGTTATTAGAAACGTTCCATTGCCGGGCTTCGCCGTTAAAAGAATGTGCCGAAGGACCTATGCCCAAATACGAAATGCCCTTCCAGTAATTGGTATTATGCCTGGAGCATTGCCCCGGTTTCGCGAAGTTGGAAATCTCGTAATGCTCAAAGCCAGCAGCCTGTAAATTGTCCATCAATTGCATAAACTGGGCAGCGCTCTGCTCCTCGCTAATGGGCTGTTGCTTCCCTTTACGGATGAAAGATGCCAGCGCAGTTTTATCCTCCACCGTTATCGCGTACGACGATATATGCGGGATATTGAAGCCCACGGCAGTTTGAATATTCGCTTCCCATTTCTCGTCCGTTAGCAGCGGATAGCCATAAATCAAATCCAGCGTTATGTTCTCAAAGCCCGCATCCTGAACCCGTTTTATTGAGCCCTCCGCCTCGGCGGCACTGTGCGCACGGTTCATCCAGCGCAGGTCTTCTTCAAAAAAAGATTGCACGCCAATGCTGAACCTGTTTACCGGAGTTAGCTTTAGCTCCTTCACTTTTTGCGGGCCCAAATCGTCCGGGTTTGCCTCCAGGGTTATCTCCGCATCCGACGATACCGAGTGGAATTTGGTTATTTCATCTATCAGCAAGCCAATTTCTTCGGCTTTCAGGATAGACGGTGTGCCGCCGCCAAAGTAAATGGTCTCAATGGTTTGCCCGCCCAGATAGCTTTTTTGCAGCGCAATTTCGGCACGGAGGGCCTTCAGCATTTCGGGCTTTTGCTGCGGGTTGGTGCTAAAATGAAAATCGCAGTAATGGCAGGCTTTTTTGCATAATGGAATGTGGAGGTAGATGCCGGGCATTGGGCAAAGGTAGGGATAAAGGATTTAGAGGGAGAGACGCTTATAGCTCTTGCTTCACAAACCATTCCGCGTACAATGGCAGGCAAGTGCCCATGTAATACGGCAGGTTCAACAGCAGATATGGTTTTTTATTGGGAGTTGCCGACTGCTCTAATTTTAGCTCTCCTGCATACATCCTAATTGCGTAGGGATGGTTTGAAGCATCAATGAATTGATGAAGCGATTTCAAGCTTCCAGTACTTCCCGATTTGATTTCTATCGGAATTACCAGATCTTTAAAAGAATAGAGCAAGTCTATCTCCGCACTTGATTGCGATTTTTCCCGCACCCAAAAATTGGGCTTTTGTGATGTAATGCTCTGAAGGGAAATTACCTCCTGCATAATCAAATGTGGGATCACCGCTCCCTTGTATGCACTATTCAGGTCTGCCATGCCCAGCATTTCTGCCTGTATGCCAAGTGCATGATTAACAAGCCCGGTGTCCAGGAACTGCAGGCGTGGCGATTTTTTCATGTCGGTTTTCACTGGATACTGAAGGTCTGTAGTGGGATAAATTAGTCGTATAATCTTTGCATCATCAAGTGTTCTAAACAATTCCCCAACTTCTCTGGACCTGTAATTAGAGTTGCCAAATCCCTGGAACTTTATGCGCTGATCAAGGTATAGCGGTGCGGTATCCATTAAATGCCTGATGATTTTCCTTTCAGTATCATTGCCCGTGTACTTTGCAATATCATTCTTATAAGTTGCCCAAATGCTTTCATAAATCCTTGGCAAGTCCGAAAGATTGCTCCGCTCAATATCTGTCTTTACAACCTCGGGCATGCCCCCAATAATTGCATAGCGATGGAACGCATCCATCAGCAATTGATGTGCAGCTTTCTTCACAGGAACAATTTGAAGCTGTTTTAATAGCTCATTTTTGCCCATTGCTTGAAGATACTCTTGAAAGTTTAGTGGATGGAGATATAAAAACTCCACCCGCCCTACCGGGAAACTTGGCACTTGCTGTATGGCAAATTCCAATAGCGAACCTGCGCTTATAACATGGAGTGCGGGGATCTCTTCGTAAAAGTACCGCAATAACTGTATGGCCTTTGGGCTTTCCTGTATTTCGTCTATAAAAAGCAGCGTATTGGCAATAGCAGACGAAGGGATGCCATTGGCGAGCAACAAAGCCTCCAAGATGGTCTGCACGTTATCAAAATCGTTAAAATAACGCCTATCGCCCGGCTTTTCTAAGTTTAGCAATATGCTATACCGGTAGCTTTTTGAAAAACCTTTAATTAATGTTGTCTTCCCAACCTGGCGTGCCCCTCTAATAATTAGAGGCTTCCGGTTATTGCTTGCCTTCCATTCGTTCAGGTGCTCCTCTACTTTTCTTACAAACGGCATAAATTTATAATTTGTAACAAAACAAGGGCAAATTTAAACTAATTTTGTAACAAAACAAGGGCAGTTTACTGTTTTTTTTGTAATAAAACAAAGCCAGTCAATGGGAATAAGGACTAAAAAAGGTTTGAAAAGCAGAGATTTAATTGCCAGGAAAGCAATCTATTTTAGCTGAATAGCTTTTAGTAACAAAGGGCTTGGCTCTTAGGCGAGGGCAGCCCTGCCCGCCTGAATGACATAGTCGGGCAGACTATCCGCTACTCCAGGGAAGTCCCTTTGGGATAGCCCTCTCCGCCCCACTGGCTGATTGGGCTGCCGCTGCTATCGGGTTTAAGGAAGGTGGGCTATACAAACGCAACCCTTAGAGTATCCCAAACTCAAACCCGGCAGCTTTCCAGGCTCCCAAAGCCCTCGGCAGCACATATTCCAACCGCTCAAACGCTTTTAAACTATCGTGAAAAACAATAATAGAACCATTCTCTGTATGCTTGAGCACATTCGCTAAGCACTTTTCGGGAGCAAGGGAAGTGTCGAAATCGCCGCTCAATACATCCCACATTGTTATTGAGAAGTGAGAATTGGGTTGTGGGTTGTGGGGTGTGGGGTGCGGGGTGTGGGGTGCGGGATGTGGGGTGCGGGTGGTTAGTTTTGAGATTTGAGACCGTTTTGCTTTGCCGTACGGGGGGCGGAAGAGATTAGAATCTACAACCTCAGCGCATTTGGCTACGTTATCAAGATAAATATCGTCTGCTGTGTCCCAGCCTTTCAGATGATTAAAGGTATGATTGCCAACACGATGTCCCTCATCTAAAACCTGCTTATACACATCAGGGTGCTTGCTCACATTATCGCCAATGCAAAAAAAGGTAGCTTTAGCATTAAAGCACTCTAAAGTTTTTAACACGAATGGTGTAACAACAGGTATAGGGCCATCGTCAAAGGTTAAGTAGATGAGCTTTTTGCCCCGGCTTTTATGCCAAATGCGACCGGGATAAACCCAGCGCAGCCAGAAAGGCGTTTTTACAAGGTACATCAGTTATTTTATATCTTGCAAAGATAGCTGAACCTTCATTAAATTAGTTTGAATAACCGCGAAGATACATTATGAATAATATGTTGACATTTTTACCAAAGGCACGTTTTACAATTGCTTTGGCTGCCACCTTTTTTGTTGTGCTGCACGTGCAGGGGCAAGAAAAAATCACCCTTCAGGAAGCTATTCAGAAGACCCTGGAAAATAACATCCAGATAAAGCAGGTTGCTTTGAGCGAAGCCCTTACCGAAGAGACCTTAAAGCAATCTAAATATGCGCTGCTGCCAACCTTAAACGCTTCAAACAGCCTTAATTTTAGCTTTGGGCGGAGCGAGGACCCTACTACACGGCAGTTTGTAAACCGCTCCATCACCAATTTAAATCCCTCTGTTACAACCAATGTGTCACTTTTTCAGGGTTTTCAAAAAATCAATCAGATTGCGCTGAACAAATTCCAGCTAGAGGCAGATAAGAGCAACACCCAAAAAATAAAAAATGACCTGACGCTTTCTGTGGTCACCAATTATTTGATCGTGCTTAACAATACTGACCTGCTCCTGGCATCGCAACAGCAGTTAGATTTAACCAGGCAGCAGTTAGACAGGGTGCAGCGGTTGTTCAATGTGGGCAATAATACGCTTGCCGATCTTTCGCTTTCTAAATCGCAGGTGGCTGTAGCCGAACTTAACTTCACTAACACCCGCAACCAGGTGGATATTTCTTATCTTAACCTTGCCCAGCTAATGGAACGCGATCCGGGATTGAAGTTTGAAGTTGTTGCGCCTCCGATAAGCGAGATCGGGAACATTTCTTCCACAAGCGCTGGCGAAATTTATGCCAAGGCTGTACAAAATTACCCAGACATTAAATTATCAGATTACAACCTGCTGGCTCTGCAAAAAAGCGTAGATATAGCTCGTGGCGCTTATTTGCCACGATTAACATTAGGTGCCAATCTAAGCTCGGGCTATTCCAATAGCCGCAAACGGGTATCTACAACTGGTGCTTTAGAAAACTATCCTTTCTCAAGTCAATTGAACGATAACTTTGCGCAATCTATAGGTTTTACGTTGTCTATACCTGTTTTTAACGGCTTTACCGCCAGATATGGGGTTAGAAGGGCAAAAATAAATGTTCAAAACGCCGAATTATCTCAGCAGCTTACCAAAAACAATCTTAACAAAACTATCAATCAGGCGGCATTAGACCTCCGGGCAGCCGAAAAAAGCTATGCCTCGGCATTAAGCGCATTTAACTCTCAAACGGATGCTTTCAATGCTACCCAGCAACGTTACACTGTGGGTTTGGTAAATGCTTTAGATTTTAACCAGGCGCAAACCAACCTCAATACTGCGCAATTCAATATGATACAGGCTAAATACACGCTGATATTCCGGAATAAAGTAATTGACTATTATTTAGGGAACCCTATAACTTTCTAACAAAATCAAACTCACAATATAAAATGGCAAAGAAAAATAATACCCTTAAATATGTTTTAATTGGCGCCGGCGTGCTTTTGGTGCTGGCAGTAGCCGGGAATAAGCTTGGCTGGTATGGCAAAGGGAATGTTGAACAGGTAGCTATAGACAAGGCGGAAAAACGCATTATCAAGGAAACGGTTTCTGCAAGCGGCAAAATTCAGCCTGAAATTGAAGTAAAGCTCAGCTCGGAAGTTTCCGGAGAAATTGTACAACTTTCTATAAAAGAAGGGGATGTGGTTAAAAAAGGCCAGTTATTATGTAAAATCCGCCCGGATATTTTAAGATCAGGATACAACCGTACCGTTGCTTCTTTGAATAGCCAGAAAGCCTCCTTAGGAGCAACACAGCAACAATTAAAGCAGGCAGAAGCTAATTTTAAAAATACCGAAGCTTCGTATAAGCGCAGCTCTGAGCTATATAAGCAAAAAGTGCTGTCATCTGCAGAATTTGATGCAGCAGAGGCACAGTATCAGGCGGCAAAAGCAAATCTGGAGGCTATTAAGCAGAACGTTATAGGTTCCCGTTTTGGGATCGACCAATCCTCCGCAGCAGTAAAAGAAGCGGGCGACAACCTGGCAAAAGCCACCATTTATGCTCCGGTAGACGGGGTGATTTCAAAGCTTAATGTAGAGCTGGGCGAACGGGTGGTAGGAACTGCACAAATGGCCGGAACAGAAATTATGCGCATATCTAACCTCAATACCATGGAGGCCAGTGTTGATGTGAATGAAAGCGACATCAACAGGATAGCATTGAATAATGAAGCTGAAATTGAGATTGATGCTTTTCAAGGCAAGAAATTTAAGGGCGTAGTTACAGAAATTGCCAGTTCTGCCAATACAAGCGGCACAAGTGCAGACCAGGTTACCAACTTCACTGTAAAGGTGCGTATGCTGCCAGAATCGTATGCATCGCTTATCAGGCAAACTGCGGGCAACAAATCGCCTTTCAGGCCAGGGTTATCGGCAACGGTTGATATCCAAACCAATCAGATAAGCGGGCTTGCTGTACCAATCCAATCGGTTACTACCCGCGAAGAGGAAAAGAAAGTTGATCCTGATAAGCCTGCTACAACAGATACAAAAGATGAAGAGAAAAAATCTGACATCCCGGTAAAAGAATATGTATTTGTGTATGCAAATGGAAAAGTTAAGCAGGTCCAGGTTACCACCGGGATACAGGATGATACCTACATACAGATATTAAGCGGTTTAAAAGGCGGCGAAGAAGTGGTATCCCGTCCATTTACAGCTATTTCTAAAACCCTAAAAGATAGCATGGTAGTAGAAAAAGTTACTAAAGACAAGCTTTACACTACCGAGAAGAAATAGCAATTGCTTAAAAATCTATAACTTGTCCCGGTAATAGCCACACAGCTGTTACCGGATTTATATTTATGGATCAGGCACTCAATAAGATAGCAATTGTAGGAGGAGGAAGCTGGGCAACCGCTATAGTTAAAATGCTTAGCGACAATCCTGCGCCAAAAGAAATTTTTTGGTGGATGCGCAGTTGCCAGGCTATTGAGCATATTAAAAAATACAGGCACAATGCCAGTTATTTAAGCTCGGTAGAAATCGATATTTCGGAGAAAAATATTAGCAATGATCTAAAAAGTCTCCTCTCACAGGCTGAAATCATACTGCTGAATGTTCCGGCGGCTTTCTTAAAAGAGGCGCTTATGGGGATTGAGCCCAGTGACCTGAAAGGAAAAAAAATAGTTTCGGCAATAAAGGGGATAGTGCCTGATGAGAACATGATCATCGGCGAGTTCATGCATCAGAAATACGGTATCCCTATTGAGGATATAGTTGTAATTAGCGGCCCTTGCCATGCAGAAGAAGTGGCTCTGGAAAAACTATCGTATTTAACCATCGCCTGCCTAAATATCCAGCTTGCATCCAGCTTTGCAGAAATGATATGTACACGCTACATAAAAACCAATGTGTCTGATGATATCTACGGCACTGAGTACGCCGCAGTATTAAAAAATATTTATGCCGTAGCCAGTGGCATCTGCCATGGCGTGGGCTATGGAGATAATTTCCAATCTGTGCTGATTTCAAACGCCATACGTGAAATGGAGCGGTTTGTGGCGGCAGTTCATCCCATAAGCCGGGACATTAAAGAATCTGCCTATCTGGGCGATTTGATGGTTACTGCCTATTCGCAATTTAGCCGCAACCGCACTTTTGGCAATATGATCGGCAAAGGATATACCGTAAAATCTGCCCAGTTAGAGATGAATATGGTTGCCGAAGGGTATTATGCCGTAAAATGCCTGAATGAAATCAATAAAAACTATAAAGTCAATATGCCCATCTGCCAGGCAGTATACAACGTTTTGTACAACCGGCAACCACCGCGGGCAGAGATGAAAAACCTTGCAGATCAGCTTTCCTGATCAATTCCATATAATTTGTAAAACTTAGTTTTTAAGTGCTTGTTATAAAAGAAAACA
>JAYVNR010000347.1:0-8066 GCA_043758305.1 Pedobacter sp.
GTAGCCTATTGATGGGATTATTTTATAAATGATATAGGTGGATTGAAATTTTCGCCTATATCTGTATTTTAGCAATAAAAAAATGCCCAACAACATTGCCCCTCCCGCTCAAAATTCTCCTGTATTATCCTTTGAAAGGCTTTTGAAAATCATGGACACGTTGCGTGAACAATGCCCATGGGATAAAAAACAAACCCTTCAAACACTGCGACATTTAACCATAGAGGAAACTTACGAACTATCTGATGCTATTTTAGAGGGCAATGTTCAGGAAATTAAAAAAGAGCTGGGCGATATAATGCTTCATCTTGTTTTTTATGCACGTATTGCTTCAGAAACAAATGATTTTACAATCACTGATGTGCTGAACAGCATTTGCGACAAGCTGATAAATCGCCACCCACACATTTATTCTGACGTTAAGGTAAAGGACGAGCATGATGTTAAGCGCAATTGGGAACAGATTAAACTAAAAGAGGGCAATAAATCTGTATTGTCTGGTGTGCCGGCATCCCTGCCAGCTTTAATAAAGGCTTCCCGGATACAGGAAAAAGCTCGTGGCGTAGGGTTTGATTGGGAGGAGAAGAGCCAGGTTTGGGATAAAGTAGAAGAAGAAATGAAGGAGTTTAGAGATGAATTTAATGTTCCTGCCAATGTTGATATAGATTTGGAAAAAGCAGAAGGTGAATTTGGGGACTTATTATTTTCATTAATAAATTATGCCAGGTTCATCAATATAAATCCGGAAGATGCATTAGAAAAAACGAATAAAAAGTTTATCAAGCGGTTTGCTTATCTTGAAGGTAAGTCCATCACCTTAGGAAAAAGCCTAAAGGATATGACACTTGCAGAAATGGATATTTTTTGGAATGAAGCAAAAAAACTATAGCGGGCAATGTAATTTATTTTACTGATGATAAATTGAATATGAAAGCATTGATAATAAGCACAATGTTAGTTATTATCCTGATGGTAGCAGGCTGTACTAAAAGCGCTTCAGATATTAACGGCTCAATAGAAAGTTCATCAATTGTAAAAGCAGAAGGGCCCGCTACAGCTAACGTAAATCAGGAAATTATTTTTAACGTTACCCTAAAGGCAATTAGCGGCTGTGCCAAATCTGGCCAGTTACAGGAGAAGATATCCGGAAATGCCCAGACAATATCGGGCAAAGTGCTTTATGAGGGGCAGGTTTGTGCCCAAGTAATTAGCATGATAAGCACGCCATATGTATTTAAAGCCGCTCAGGCTGGCACTTACACCTTTAAGTTTTTAACTATTAATAATACCTATCTAAGTTATACAGTACAGGTAAACTAGTTATTTGAACGCAATTGCTTTAACGGGCACAATGCGGCTTACCAACATAGACGGAATTAGCATTGCCAATAAGCAAACCGTTAAAGTACCGGCATTTAATAATACGATGTCAGATAGGTTTAGCTGGATTGGCACATAGTTGATAAAATACAGCCCGGCATCAAGCTTAAATAAATGGGTATAGCTTTCTATCAATCCCAGTCCTATTCCTAATAGATTGCCCAATACTAAACCAAAGCCAATTAAGTATGCTGCGTTGAAAAGGAAGATTTTTTGTATTTCCCAATTGCTGCTTCCCAAAGCTTTAAAAATCCCGATCATGTTGGTACGCTCAAGTATTATTATCAGTAATGCCGATATCATATTGATAACCGCTACAGCCATCATAAGCACTATAAGCACTTGCACGTTGGTATCAAGAAGGCCCAGCCACTCGAAAATATTGGGATAAAATTCGCGAATAGTGTACGATTTGATATTAATGCCCAGATTATCGTAAATTTTAGTCCCTAAAGCATCAAGGCGATCAAAGTTGGTTATGCGCACTTCATAGCCCCCAACCTGTTGGCTTTGCCATTTATTGAGGCGCTGAATTAAAGATAAATCGCCTATCACATAAATTTTGTCAATATCTTCAACTCCCAGATCATAAATTCCTACAATTTCAAATTTTCGCTTTTTAAGAGGCTCCTGAATAAAATACATCAGGAAATTATCGCCTGTTTTAAGCTTTAGCCTGTGTGCTGTGTATTGCGAAACAAGTATCTGTTTAGTTGCTTTTGCACTATCTACAAAGTCTATAACATGGCCAGAAACCAGGATAGTTTTTATATAATCCCAGTTGTAAGTTTTATCAACACCTTTTAAAACAACTCCTTCAACTTCATTATTAGTATTTATAATCCCTGGCTTGGTAGCAAATGGCTGTAAATATGCTACTCCATTAATTTTTTTTAAGGTTTTGAGGCTATCATTGTTCAGGCTCATCATACTGTTTTCAAACGAAGCATTAAGATCATACTTCATGATAATGATATCCCCAGCAAAGCCACGTACTTTTTCACGTATTTCGCTTTTGTAGCCTTTCATAATGGCTATGGCCAAAATCATAACTGCAAGTCCCAGCATAATGCCTAAAATGGCAATGCGCACACTCAATTTTGAGAATGTTCGTTTAGATTTTAAAGTAATTCGCCGGGCAATAAATACGGGTAGGTTCAAGGCCTGAAAAAATGTTTTTGTACTTTAGCAAAGATGCGATTTTAAAACATCCATAACAGATCATCCTTATGAAAAAGCTTCAATATTGCCTTTCATTGCCATTATTGTTTGTAACTGTAATTTCCTGTTCGTCATACAATCAAAGCAGCAATGTTCCGATTGCTGCTAATGATATAAAGCAAAGCCCTCGTGGAGAGCTAATGACGGGTGCCGAGCAAACAGAAAAATATGTTGATTACCTAAAAGGGAAAAAGGTTGGAATGGTTGTAAACCCTACTTCAATTATTGGCAGCAAAACCAGTGTAGATAGCCTGCGGGCAAGGGGAATAAGCATTGTTAAAATTTTTGGGCCAGAACACGGCTTTAGGGGAGAGGCAAGCGCCGGGGCAAAGGTGGATGATGCTATTGACGCGAAAACGGGAATTCCTGTTATTTCTTTATACGGAGCACATTATAAGCCAAGCAAAGAAGATATGAGCGAAATTGACGTAATGATTTTTGATATACAAGATGTAGGGGCTCGTTTTTATACTTATATCAACACGTTGCAATATGTAATGGAAGCTTGCGCCGAAAATAATAAAGAACTGATTGTCCTGGATCGCCCAAACCCTAATGGATTTTATGTTGATGGGCCAGTACTAGATATGAAATTAAAATCGGGCATTGGCATGCAGCCTATACCTATTGTGCATGGCATGACTATAGCCGAATTTGCTCAAATGCTAAATGGAGAAGGCTGGCTCGCCAATAAGGCAACATGCAAATTGAAAATTATCAAAGTGGCGAATTATGTGCACGCCACTCCTTATACTTTGCCTATTAAACCATCGCCAAATTTAAACTCGCAGCAGTCTATTTTGCTTTATCCTTCGCTTTGCTTGTTTGAAGGAACTATTATAAGCCAGGGGCGTGGCACAATGTTCCCGTTTCAGGTTTTAGGAAACCCTTTGCTTGGTGGCAAGTATAAATTTAGTTTCACCCCGGTAAGCATCCCGGGTATGAGCGAAACTCCGCTGCATCAGGATAAGGTTTGCTATGGGTTAGATTTACGAAAATATAACACCAATCAGTTACGGAAATCTGGTCAAATAAATCTGAAATGGCTAATGGAATTGTATAAAGCCTATCCGGACAAAGCAAAGTTTTTCGATTTTACACAAAGCAAGCAGATGGGGAACTTTGATAAGTTGGCAGGCACAGAGTTGTTAAAAAAGCAAATTATAGAGGGAAAGTCTGAAGAAGAAATTCGCCAAAGCTGGGAACCGGGACTATCTCAATATAAAATCATGCGTAAAAAGTATCTCCTCTATCAATGAGGAGGGCAGCAGTAATTGATTTAGGCACTAATACATTCCACTTGCTGATAAGCGAGGCAACTACAAATGAAATTATTGACCTAAAAAGGGCTACTGAGCCTGTAAAATTAGGCGAGGGAGGCATCAATGATGGATTAATCCAGTCGGAGCCATTTGCCAGAGGGCTTAAATGCATGAAGCAGTTTGCTGCAGATATAGCTGAATTTAATGTTTCTGTAATTCGTGCTATTGCAACCTCTGCAATACGGAATGCCAGTAATGGACAAGGTTTTGTTGCCCAGGTCTTTCAGCACACCGGAATTAAAATAGAAATCATTGATGGTTTAACAGAAGCTCAATTTATTTACTCAGGCATTAGATCGTCTGGGTGTTTAACAGCCGAAAATTCTTTGATCATAGATATAGGTGGTGGTAGCATTGAATTTATTATCGGCAATACAGATGAAATTAAATGGAAGAAAAGTTTTGAAATAGGAGCCGCAAGGATGATGGAATTATTCCATCAAAAGGATCCATTGCATCCTAAACAATTACTTGAATTAATGAACTGGCTTAATGGCCATTTGAAGCCGTTGTGGGAGGCAGTAGAAAAATATCCGGTGCAACATTTAATTGGAGCTTCGGGCTCATTTGAAACTTTTGCAGAAATGGCGGAAGTTGAGAAACAGATAGAATTTGATATTGCTTCCATTAAAACCTACAAATTTGACATGGCTGATTTCCATCAAATGGTTAATACGCTTCAGAGTTCCAGTCATGCAGAGAGGGCGGGCATGAAAAGCATTTTGCCGGTACGAGTTGATATGGTTGTTACTTCGGCTCTCCTGGCAAGGTTTGTAATTGAAAAGCTGGCAATTAAAAAGCTTACAATGTCCACATACTCATTAAAAGAAGGGGTTATGGCAGAAATTTTAGGAAGCCTTGCTTAACTTTAGAAGTTCTTGATACAATTTTTCAGTAGGTAGCCCAACAACATTGGTGTAAGAGCCATCAATCCGAACAATGCCTATCAGCCCAATCCATTCCTGTATGCCATAAGAGCCGGCCTTATCCAAGGGATTGTATTTCTCTACATAAAATTCTATTTCTTCATCTGTTAAAGGTCGAAACAGCACTTCAGATACATCCAGAAATTTGTTTAGTTTATTATCATGAAGGATGCATACTGCTGTAATCACTTTGTGCTTTCTTCCCGAAAGCTGATTTAGCATTTCTATAGCATGCTGATTACTTTCAGGTTTGCCAATAATTTTATCATCTAATACAACAATGGTATCGGCAGTTATTACGGCTTCATCGGTTATAGACTCATCAAATGCCTGGGCCTTTTTTTCTGCAATATAAAGAGCAACTTCTTCCGGCGATAAGCCACTTGGAAAGCTCTCATCAACATCTTTAAGCACTACCCGGAACGGGATTTCCATTAATTTCAATAATTCCTGCCTTCGGGGAGATTTTGAAGCGAGTATAATGGGAGGAAAGTTGTTCACTGTGGATTTAATTATCAAATGGAAGATATTGTAGAATCCCCGGCTACAAGCTCGGGATCAAACCATTTGCCCTGTATTTTTAAAACTTTTTCTATTACATCCCTTACGCAGCCCTGACCACCGCACTTCGGGGAAATGTAAACGCTTATTGATTTTATTTCTTCAACAGCATCTGCCGGGCAAACCGGCACACCAGCCAGTTTCATAACAGGGAGATCGGGTATATCGTCGCCCATATATAAAACAGATTCATGAGCTAAACCATGCTGGATTATAAAATTTTTATATATTTCAGTTTTGTTGGTTACGCCTAGATGCACTTCTGTAAGGCCCAAGGCATTTAGCCTTAACAAAGAACCCTGAGATTTGCCTCCCGAAATAGCACAAATATTAAAGCCTTTTTTAATGGCAAGCTGTATTGCATATCCATCGCGTACGTTAAACCTGCGCAATTGCTCACCACGCTCCGTTACTAGTACGGTAGCATCAGTAAGCACACCATCTATATCAAGCACAAAAGCCTGAATATTTTTTAGCGTTTCAAGAAACATTGTTAATCCTGGTTATCTCTCCATTCATATACCCAGGCAGATTGTATTTGCTCAAGGTAGCCTTCGTTGCATTCTTCGCTTTTGCCTTGGAAGTTTGGCAGGCCTAGTACCCATTCTTTTAAATCCGTAAACCGGATGCGGTATATTTTCGATTCAGTAAAGTCCTTTCCAAATTTCTCATAAAGGCTCATGGCTATGTCTTCAATATCTTTCCAGTAAATGGGCAGCGCAAATTTATCGTCTATCATTGTTAATTATACTAAGGTTCAATGGCCTAAAAACTGTTTTTGATTGGGAAGGGTAACTTCTATGTCACCTTCAATTATTACACACTGGCAGCCCAGCCGTGAATTTATACGCGGATTAACTGCACGGTCTATAAAGTCTTCTTCTTTATCAGATATTTCGCGGATGTTATCTTCACCCCTGTTTACATATATGTGGCATGTGCTGCAGCCACAAACCCCGCCGCAATTATGCTGTAGTTCTACTCCATTATCCAGGCAAACATCAAGTACAGATTCGCCCTCTACAATAGGCAATACTAAGGGATCCACACCAGCCTCTTCAAACTTTATCGTTAAATTATAAACGTTCATTGCCCGCAAAATTAGCAAAAATGGCTAAGCGTTATGCGCTATGGTAAAAATTGATGATGCTTTGACTCAAGCTTTTGTATATATCTTTTAATTGGGGGAGCGATTCTAGCAAAACGAGATGTTTTTGTATGGTTTCTATATCGTTGCGCACAGCAGGCCCTGTTTGAACTTTTTCTGGGTCTAATTCCTGAACTTTGCTTGCTGTTTCAGCAATAAGAGGGCGAATCAGATCAAAATCCAGTCCGTTTTTATCCAATATTTCTTTTGAAAGGGCAAAAAGATAATTGGTGAAATTGTTGGCAAAAACTGCAGCTACGTGCAAAGAAAGCCTTTTCTCCGAATCGATATTGGTAACTTTTAATGAGACCGATCCTGCAAGCTCGCGGATTTGCGAGGCACCCTGCGGTGTGTTGCTCTCAATTAAAATCGGCACATTTTTAAATTCTACCGATTTGTTTTTAGAGAAAGTTTGCAAAGGATAGAAAACGCCAATATTTGATGAAGCCGGGCTTAAAACACTCATGGGCATAGATCCCGAAGTATGCGCTAGCAAAGTTCCATGCAGCTTTAATTGAGCAGAAATGCCTGAAATCGCATCATCATTAACAGCAATTAGTATAATATCTACCCCCGGATCTAGTTTGCTTATATCGTTGATCGCTTCAGCTTTTACATGGTAAGCTAACAAGCTCGCATGCTCAATATCCCGGCTCCATATCTGCACTATTTTATGATTGGCATTGGTAAATGCTGCCGACAAATGAGTAGCAACATTGCCCGAACCAATTATAGAAATGCGCATTTAGGCAGTTTTCAGTTCTTTATTGCGCCGTAAAATGGAAATGAAAAAACCTACAACCATAATTATTGCGCCTCCCCAAAACAGGTTGATGTAGGGGAATACAATCGCTTTGAGGACTATCCATTTTCTTTCGGCTGGTTTCTTTTCATAGACCGTTAGCTGCAAAGATTTTTTTATAGGATCAACACGGGTGAAGCGCAATTTCAGCCCCACACCGTCTACTTTTTTGCCAAAATCCAGAGGCTGCTGGCCAGCTTTTACAAGATAAACCGGATCTGTATAAAATTTTTTCCCTTGCGAGTTTATCTCAAGGGACATGCTTACAGCAATATCATCCTTTTCAAGTTTTATATCCTTAATAATCGCATTGCGGCTAACAGATTTTACTACAATAAAGCCTTCTTTATATCGTATGGTATCGCCAATATTTACATCATGCGCCACAGGTTCCAAATAGTTCTCATCATCATTCTGGCCGTGAGCAGTTTCAGTTTTTGGCGTTGCTATGCTGCTAACGTGCGTATATATATCGTACGATAAAAAATGCTTTGTATCTGGCGAAGCAATAAGGCCCATCTTTGGGTTAACCTGGGCATTAGGATACAGGTTAAACTCTTCTGTTACCTTGCCACTGCTATCCACAGCTTTATAATTTACTTTGAAATACGTGTTTGGGCCTTCGGTAGTATCGCTTAGATAGGTAACGGTATACTTATCCATTTTAATAGGCTCATTCTGATAAATCATCAGGTTTTCACCAGATT
>JAYVNR010000348.1:0-2540 GCA_043758305.1 Pedobacter sp.
CATAGCCGTGGTACAGGTTATTTATTTTTGGCGAAAAGGATGGTTTAAGTAGTCTGGGTGATTAATTTCTGATACAAATCTTCAATTAAAGGAAATTGAACAGGGTTTATTTTTGATTTTGCTTCTTCAATAGTGAACCACTCTGCTTTATCAACTTCCGGGAATAGTTGTTTCTTTCCTGATTTTGGCGGCCATTCAAGCTCAAAAGTATTTGAAGATATGAAGCATGTATCAAAATCAGCATGCACCCCCCAAACGGAAACAATTTTACCGCTTTTTAATTTCACCGGGCTTAAGGGGATGGATACATCTGTGAAAATTGTATTTCCGGTTTCTTCATTAAATTCCCGTTTGGCTACTTCCCAGGGGTTCTCTATATCCTGATACTCGCCTTTGGGCACAGACCAAGCACCAGAATCTTTCTTAGCATAAAATGGCCCGCCGGGGTGCACTAATAATATTTGAAATATTTTATTGTAAAATCGATAGGCCAATATTCCTGCACTTTGTTTAGGCATTAATAGCTTAGATTAAGGCTTAGCGGCTGCTTCTTCTGCCTTTGCTTTCTTTTTAAAAAACCCTCTTAACAGGAAGTTATGTTGCAATGCCTCCATATTTTCGTCAAGCTTTTTAGTGCTTGTTTCCAGATTTGTAAGCGTATTCTTGATTTTTGCCGCCTGCTCCTGATCATTCAGGAGAACGCCAACTACATTGTTGCTGGCATTAAGCCTGTTGCTTGCCTGCTTTAGGTTATTGGTAATTTCTGATGCTGAAGCGGTAGATTGTTTTAGCTGATTAACGGCTGTTTTGATGTCCCTGAATACAGCAGTATCGGTTAAAAGCTCATTTGCTAAAGCTCCTTTCGTGTTTATTTTTGATGTTAACTGAGAAACTGCCGCCGAAACCCGTGCAGTATTTTGCGATGCGGTATATAGATTTGCAACGATTAGCCGGAAATTGTCGGCTATAAGCGAATCAGTTAAAATTGCTCCTAATGTGCCTTTCCCCTTTACAATTTTAGTGCTTAGCAGTTTGAAATCGCGGGTAATGTCTAACAGGTTTTTATTGTTTTCCTGTAAAGTAGCCATCATTTCATCGGTGCTCAAAGCCTCTTCGGCAACCAGATAGTCGCCATCTTCTATGGCTTCCATATTTAGCGTGCCACCATATATCACAATTATTTTATTGCCAATCAGTCCTTCAGAACTTAATTTAGCTTTAGCATTTTTGCGTATATATTTTTGCTCTGCTGCTTCTATGTTCAACGCTATTTCCACACCGGAATTCCGTACAAATTTTAATGATTTTACGGTACCTATTTTAACTCCGGAAAACCATACGTTGTTGCCAACTTTCAATCCTCCCACATCTTTAAAAACAGATTTTACCTGAATATTTTTAACAAAGCGCTTTTGCTGGCCCCCTAACAAAAAAACAGCCGCCAATAAAACTAAAATGCCTAATGCAACAAATACACCAACAATAACCGACCGTTTTTTTCCTGTATTATCCATTATTGTGTAAAGTTATAATTATAAAAAGTTTTAACCCGTTCATCATCTGTTTTAAAAACCTCCTCAAAGGTGCCTTGGCGAGTAAATTTTCCGTCAAGCAACATCATTACTCTATCTCCGGTTGATTTGGCGCAGGTAAGGTCGTGCGTAATGATGATCGAAGAGGTATTGTACCTGGATTGAACATCATTGATAAGGTTATTGATATCGATACATGTAATTGGGTCAAGCCCGGCAGTAGGCTCATCATATAGCATTATTTCGGGCCTGAGTATGAGGGTTCGTGCAATCCCAATGCGCTTGCGCTGGCCGCCAGAAAGCTCTGATGGCATTTGATTTATAGTTTGCGATAGCCCAACACCATCTAAAACGTCTTCAACGGCTGCATCTATTTCTTTGCGGCTTAAATCCCTTGAGTTTCTTACCAATGGAAATTCCAGGTTTTCTCGCACTGTCATGCTGTCATATAAGGCACTGCTTTGAAATGAAAAGCCAATTTTTAAGCGCAATTCGCGTAAAGCTATTTCTTCAAGTTCATCTACATTTTTGCCCAGAACATTTACGCTGCCTTTATCAGGCCTTAAAAGGCCTGAGATTATTTTTATAAGCACTGATTTTCCCGTGCCCGAGCGGCCCAGCACTACAAGGTTTTCGCCTTGCTTAAGCTCAAGGTCTATCCCACGCAATACGTGCAGATCGCCAAAAGATTTAACAAGGTTCTTTATCTGTATTACGCTATTGCTTCCTGAATTTGACAGTGGTTTTTTCTCCATTAGCGCAATGCAGCTACAACCTGAACAACTAAAACTTCTTCTACAAAAATTAAAAACATAGAAGTAACAACCGCAGCATTAGCAGCTTTGCCAACTCCTTCTGTGCCTTTAGAAGAATAATAACCTTTATAACAGCCTACAGCTCCAATTGTAAACCCAAATAAAACAGATTTCAGTAAGGAAGAAAATAAGTCCAGAAATGTAAGGCTTTGAAATGCCCCTTCAAAAAATGTGGCAAAACTTGTTTGTTCTG
>JAYVNR010000349.1:0-2538 GCA_043758305.1 Pedobacter sp.
AGTTTTTTCAGAGTTGTTTTATCATAGGTAAAGCCCACGCCTTCTGTATATGTTAACTGAATAATTTTATTGCCAACTACAGTTATCCCTTCAGCAAAATAATTTTTAATATCAACTTTCTTTAAAATCTTTCCCGTTTGAGGCTGAGTGATCCGCAAGCTTGAACCCCCATGGGAATCGTCCTTGCCACCATCGCTTTCATAAAGCAATCCATCATGATATTCAAGCCCTTCAACATAAGAAGTGGTATCGTGCGGATAGGTGTGCACAATAGAAAAACTGTATTGTTTGGGCGCATTGGCAGCCACCAAAATAATATTTGATGTAGTTTCTTCGGCTACCCCGCCAGAATATGCCTTCGCGGTTATCAGATGGTCCCCCATAGAAATAGCCGCAGTTTTAGCCAATACTGCTGAGGTATCTTTTTTGCGGGCTATAACAGAAGAATCTATCAGGTAAATCACAGAGTCGATTTTTCTTCTGCCGTAATCTAAATGTATCGGCAAATCAGAACCAGACTTAACAGAGTTCCCTGCTTCGGGCGAAATAAACGAAATACCGGGTTTATTATCTTCTTTGCACGACGAAATAAATAGGAGCGTAGCTATTATAGCTGAAATAGATATTTTCATAATAATTTTAGAATCCTGGCCAAAAGGCATCCTCAATATGGCGCACCTGATGCTTGTTTTTAGTATCAAACAATATAGAAATTATATCAAACCTGATTTCGCCTTTGTGATCCATCAAATGTATATATTCTTCGGCTGCCAACTGCATTTGGTGTTGCTTGGAAGTGCCAACAAAATCTTCAGGCTGCCCGAATTTATCACCAGTACGGGCTTTAACCTCTACAAAAACAATCTTCTTGTCGCGATAAACTATCAGGTCAATCTCAGCCTTGCCAAACACCCAGTTTTCATCGAGGATTTCATAGCCTGATATTTCCAGGAATTCCTTAGCAAGGGCTTCTCCCCTTTTCCCAAAATCATTGTGGATAGCCATTTGTTAAAACTTGTAAATTATGCTAATATTGATCATAAAATTTTACAATGACAATAACAGAATATTTGGACAGCCAAGTGCCAGAAAAAAAACGCCTTCTTTCATCTATCCACGAGATAATTATGAAAGTTGATGAAGTTGATCCCAAAGTTGGGCCGATGATGGGGAAAGAATTATTAATTTATAATTGTAATAAATATTTTAAGTACGCATTAGGCAATACAAAAAATTACATGACCTTACATTTGATGCCAATTTATTGTAACACTGATCTTCATGCCAAGTATTCAAAGCTTCTCCCCAAAGCAAAATTTCAAAAAGGCTGTATCAATTTTGGCTCCGCCGAAGAAATGCCTTTGAGTATTGTGGCCGAGCTTATAGCAGAGTGTGCCAAAATTGATATGGCACAAATTATGGCAAAATTTAAAAAGAAGTGATCGTGTTTTGAAAACTACTTTAATATCACAGATCCTAAAAATTCTGAAATCCCTCTCTCCACTTCTTTAACCCGCATATATCGCTGCATTAAAATTGCCTGGTTATCGGCATCGGTTTCTATTTGAATTTCTGTGCGTATATTTTTTAAGATATGGCCCACCTTGCGTTTTTTAAGATGGAAAATGCCTCCTAAAATTGTCGCTCTAAGGTTTCCTGCTTCGTTTTTAACATAAATTTTCCGCTTCTCATACCAGTTTTCGCTTAAATGATATGGCGATGAAACAAGAGAAATAGCCAATTCTGAAATAGCGGTATCCTGATGTTTGATAAAATCCTGCTCGGTAGGCAATTCGCCCTTTTCTATAGCCAATTTGTATTCTTCCAGTATTTGCCTGCTTTGCGGATGCTCAAATTCCACATCGCTTAAATTTGCAATAACGTAAGGGGCAATGTAAGTGCCTGTAATATCATCCCATTGCACAAGCTGATGGCCGTATGTAAGCAACAGGCGAATAATTTCTTTTTCCTGCGCTTCATCAGTTGCATCAGATAATCCCTGGATAGGCAAATCGGCGGATGCTTCCGGTGCTGAAGACTCCTGCACAGGGCTGCTATCTTTTCTCTGCCTGGCCATCCGCAGCTTGTTAAGCTCGGATATCAATACCCGTTCTTCAATATGCATCAAAGAGCTGCATTCACGTACAAATACGGAGGCCTTTATGCTGTCGGGGATTTTGGCAATGCTCTCAACAACTTCGCGGATGATGCCAGATCGCTTTATTGGATCGGTGCCTGCATCTTTAAGTAGCATTGTAGTTTTATAGAGGATAAAATCCTGCCGCTTGCTTTCTATATAATTTTTAAAGGCAGAACTGCCCATTAGCATGGCATACGAATCAGGATCGTGGCCATCAGGGAAAAGCACCACCTTTACGTTTAGCCCTTCTTCCAAAATCATGTCGAGCCCACGCAGCGAGGCTTTTATGCCTGCCACATCGCCATCATAGAGTATGGTTATATTTTTGGTGAACCGGCTTATCAGCCTTATTTGCTCAATTGTGAGCGATGTGCCTGAAGATGCTACAACATTTTCTA